>DATDON010000350.1:0-4279 GCA_035293225.1 Candidatus Manganitrophaceae bacterium | reverse complement strand
AAATTATCTTTATCGCGAAAAAAGGGGCTCCCCCGGATTGTTCATCAACTCCATCTCCAATTTAAAGGACTCCTCCAGGCGAATACGGAGCCGGAAGGCTCCGCCGGCGCCTCTTCGCCGACAGTCAACCGCGTCTGCATCCATGACGGGGTGGTCTATCTCTTCCGGGCGCTTCCATTGCTGCAGCAGGAGGAGCATCCCCGCGTCGCCCATATTCTCATCCTCATTGAAAAGGTGTCCCAAAATGTCCGGGTCGATCAAATCGCGGAATTGACAAAACTGACCCAGCGTGAGAAAGGGGTGGCCCAGCTCCTTCTGGAAGGAAAAACGAACAAAGAAATTGCGGTGAGCATGCAAATCGGCGAATATACGGTGAAAGATCATATGAAACGCATCATGAAAAAGCTGAAGGTGAGCACGCGCGCGGCGATTGTCGCAAAAATACTTCAGCGGAGCCTCCCCTCGAAAGGACCCCTCCCTAAATCCTCATGAAGAAGATCCCCCCCTTTTGGGGGGATTGACCCGCGTTAGGCGATTCGGTTAGAGTCAAAAAAGTTTTCTAAAGTATAAATTTCCAAATTGTAAAACCGGCGCGATGGTCAGATCGCGCCGGTTTGTTCCTCTTTAGAAAGTGGAGCGTCCCGGCCGACCATTCCAAAGGGGGGTCTTTTCACAGCGCGTGGCGGGGATCTTTTTTTAGATTCTCTAACCTATCGGCTCCCCTGTCCCCTCTCTTCGAGGCGTTCGGAAGCGAGGGGATTCTTTTTGGGGAAATCGATCGGTTTTTATTTTGAGAGAAACGTACCTCCATCAACCTTTTTGTAGGAAGGGGCGGCATGTCAAAAGAAACCGGCCGAGAGAGAAGAGTCAACGAGCGCTACGATCTGACCGCCAAGGTAACCTACGAACCTTCCGCCGCATTGATGCTCAAGGAAGAGTCGCGCGACGGTAGAACGGTGAATATCAGCAAGGGGGGGTTTTGCATCAAAGTTGAAACTCCCTTGACAGCATCCCAGATTATCCGGGTCCGTCTTCCGGTTTCAGATGTAGACGCGGCGCCTCCGACATTGGCGGAAGTGCGGTGGATCGAAGATTTGAAAGGGGAAAAAGGATACTGGGTGGGTCTTCGATTCTTGCTGTAAAAAGGAAAGGGTAGCGATGGTCAGATCGCTACCCTTTGTTCCCCTTTAGAAAGTCGAGCGTCCCAAAGGAGGGTATCTCCACAGCGCGTGGGATACGGATCATCTTATATCACTTTGATGAATTCGTGTCAATATCCCCTCCTCCGGGACCGGCGGAAGCGAGGGGATTTTTATTTTTCCGGACCGATGCGGGAGAAGGATGAAGCGCCGTAACGCTCTAAAATTGATCGGATGTTTCGCGCTGGCCGTCATGATCGTTTCGTGCGCCGGAAAGAAAAATCTCCGTCCTCCGACGGGCGATCCGGCGGCCGAAGATTCTTTCTCGGCCGATTATGTCCTGGGGCCTGAGGACCTCGTCGAGGTCCTCGTCTGGAAAAATGAAGGCCTTTCCAAGACGGTGATGGTGCGTCCCGACGGTAAAATTTCCCTCCCTTTGATGGGGGAGCTCCAAGCGGGAGGGCTGACGGCCGTCCAATTGAGGGATGCGATCAAAGAACGTCTCAAGGAGTATAAAGAGACGCCGGAGGTTTCCATTATCGTCAAGGAGATCAACAGTTTTTCCGTTTATGTGATGGGAGAGGTGGCGCATCCCGGGAAACTTCAGCTTCGAAGCGACATCACTTTTCTTCAAGCGCTCACCTTGGCGGGAGGGTTTACGAAGTTCGCCGATGCGGACAATATCATCCTTTTGAGAAGAGAGGGAAAGCCGGAAACCCGAATGCGAATCAATTACAAAGACATTGTATCGGGCAAAAATCCGGACGGGAATATACTTCTTCGGCGTGGAGACACGATAGTCGTTCCCTAAATCAACGATGAAGTGGACAAGGAAGGCCTGCGCGATTTTGATGATTTTATCAAGCCCCATCATTTGGAAGGAAAGAGTCGAAGCGGAAGAGGTGGAGATCATCCCTTCTTTGTCCCTCCGCGGAACGTACGACGATCATCTCATTACGGCGGAAGGCCGGGCCAATGATATCGGCGCCGGCGCCACCGGCGCCCTTTCGATGATCGCCGGCGGGCCGAGGAGCCGGACGGAGTTTCGATACCAACTTTCGGGGGACCGTTATTTTCTGCGCCGCGGCCTGTCGAGCCGGATGGATCACCGGATCAGCCTGTCGAATCAGATCGACTGGAATACGCGGTGGACGACGACTTTGAGCGACCAGCTCGCCCTCAGCCCCGACACGACGCGTCTTTACGGCGCCGAGCGGGTCGCCCAGGTAGGGGAAGCGCTCGTTCCCCTGCGCAATACGGTCCAGAACATTGCGGGCCTTGTTTTTAAATACGAGGCGTCGCCCCGGCTCCGCCTGGAAGGGGGCGTTTCGCGAAGCGATACCCGGTATCAAGATCGGGCCCTTTTCGACGCGACGACCCATACGGTCTCCCTTTCCCCGACGGAGGAGATCAATCCGACCGATTCCATCGGGGCTTCGTACCGGTTTTCCAGAAATCGGGTGGAGGGGCGGAAGGATGTCGAAACCCACGTCGCCCATGCGATCTACTCCGTGTTGTTTTGGCCGACGTTCTCGGCCACGATCAACGGGGGCGCCTCCTATACGACTGAAGATCACCGCTTCAGAGGCGATTACGGGGGCACGGTGGTTCAGACGTTGGAGCGCGGTTCTCTTTCCTTTTCGGCCAACCGGGGGCTCGGCGCCGGAGGGGGCCTGTTCAACAGCGGCGCAACGAGGGATACGTTTTCTTTCCAGTGGGTCCGGCCGATGGGAGAGAGGGTCGAGGGGCGCCTTCAAGGCGCCTACAGCCAAAACCGGTCCATCGGGGGGGGCGGTCTTGAGACCAAGACCTACACCGCGGTGGGAAGCCTCCAATATGAAATCGACGCGCATTGGCGGGGAAGCGCGACCTATGACCGTCTCAATCAGCGGACGGACGGAGCGCTCGAACAAAATTTCAGGGCCAATCGTGTTTCGCTGGTTTTAACCTGGCAAGGAACCCCCTGGAGGGCGTCGGAGTGAAGCAGGACAACGAACAGTTGTTGAGAGATTATATCGGGATTCTCTGGCGTCAAAAGATATGGATCGTGATTCCGACGGTCGCGGGGATCCTTGTCTCTATTTTTCTGGCCCTTTATCTTCCCAAAATCTATCGTTCCACGACCCTCATCCTGGTGGAAGCGCAGAAGGTTCCGGAGGAATATGTCAAATCGGCCGTCTCCGGAACGGTGGAAGGGCGCCTTTCGACCATTCAGCAGCAAATTCTGAGCCGCTCTCTGCTTCAAAAGATCATCGATCGGTTTGATCTCTATCAACGAGAGCAGAAAGGGACGGCGGTGGAGGAGATCATCGAGCGGATGAGAGGGAACATCGAAGTGAAGACGGTCGGGACGCGGAACAACATCGACGCTTTTTCCATTTCATACGAGGGGAAAGATCCCGAGACGGTGATGAAGGTCACCAATGAGTTGGCCTCTCTCTTTATCGAGGAAAATTTAAAAATCAGGGAACAGCTCGTCGAAGGGACCTCTGAGTTCCTTGATAATGAGTTGAACAGTTTAAAGACGGTGTTGGAAGAGCAGGAGAACAAAATCGGGGAATTCAAGAGGGCCTATATGGGCGAGCTTCCTCAACAATTGGAGCCGAACCTGAGGGCCCTCGATCGGTTCCAAGCCGATTTACAATCGATTCAGCTCGCGAAAAAGATGGCGGAAGACCGGAAGCTGATGGTGGAAAAAACGATCGAGATCATGAAGCGGCAAATGGCCGGCGTCAACGGCCCCGGCGCTCAACAGGATTTAACGCCGGGAACCACCTTCTCGCCGTTGATGGTCAAGTTGGCGCAAAAGAGGGAACTCCTGGCGAATTTGCAGATGGAATACAAGGAGAGTTATCCCGACATCATCATGCTCAAACGGGAGATCCAAGAAATTGAAAACCAGATCGGCCTGACTGAAAGCGGCGATTCGCTAGATGGAGAAAAGAGCGGGAAAGCGATTGAGTTGACGCCGGGCTATCTGGCCGATCTTCAAAAGCAGCTCCGGGACGCCGAGATCGAATTAAGGGGGCTGAGGAATCGGGAAAAAGCGATTGAAAAACAGATCAAGGTTTATGAGCATCGGGTGGAAAATGTTCCGGCGAGAGAGCAGATCCTCTTAACGCTGGTCCGCGATTATGATA
>DATDON010000349.1:0-9623 GCA_035293225.1 Candidatus Manganitrophaceae bacterium | reverse complement strand
GACGGTCGTCCAAAGCCAAGGGAGTATTCTTCCCCCCGAACGTTTGAATATGGCCAGGATCGACACCGGCGACGCGGCGTCCCTCAACAAAACGAGTTCGATCACCAGCGGACCGATCACCGTCCCGGCCGGCGCGACCCAACTGATGTTCGACCTCAACTTTTTATCGGATGAGTATCCGACCTATATCGGGCAGGAATTCGATGATGTGGTCGTCGCTACGATGATCCCCAGTTCCGGAAGCCCCGTTTCTAAACGGGTGACCTCCGTGAACAGCGCGTCTTTTACTGATCTCCAGACCGATACGACAGGCATTGGTTTCAACGGCATGACCGGGTTCTTCCCCGTCACGTTTGATGTGACCGGTTCGACGACGGTGATTTTATCGATTGAAATATCAGATGTCGGCGACACGGCGTTCGATTCCGCCGCGCTGATCGATAATATAAGGTTTAACGTTACGAAATCACTTGCAAACACTTTGACGAAATTAAATCATGTTGAATAAGAATGTTTTAATCGGGTTAGGATGGGCGTTCTTCCTCGTCGCCTGCAGCGGCGGGGAGGGGATGAACGGCGGAGATCGCGAGGATCAAGCGACGGTCCCGGTGACCGTTCGTGTCGGCCACGCGGCGCCGCATCGTTCGGGGTCTGAGAAAGCGCTTCTCGGCCCGGTCCCTTCGGGCGTGATGTCGGTCTCGATCACCGTTACAGATTCCAATAGCGTCGCGCTCGGATCTGCGGTTTTGAATGTGACCACGGCCGGCGACGCCTCGACCACATTGAATATTCCCGCAGGCGCCAACCGGCTTTTCTCAGCCACCGCCTATGACGCCATGAACGGCGCCGGCGCCGTTCTCTACCAGGGCTCCGCGACGGCCAATTTAATCGCCGGCCAGCCGGCGACGGTCACGATTGCCATGACCGCTTCCGCGTCAAGCTTTACCCTCAGTGTCACCCTGTTGGGAAGCGGGACAGTGGTCAGTAACTCGGCGGGGATCAGTTGTCCTACAACCTGTTCCGCCTTTTACGCAAACGGCGCCACGGTGACCCTCACGGCCACCCCCGATAGCGGTTCCACCTTTTCGGGATGGAGCGGGGGAGGGTGCGCAGGCTCGGGGAGTTGTACGGTGACGCTGTCGGCTGATACCGCGATTGCCGCCACGTTTACGCTTCGCCCCCCGGCGCTGCAAATCACCCGCCTGAGCCTCACCCAGGGGATCATCAGGGATACCTTAAAGGTGACGGGGAGCGGGTTTGGGGCGACGCAGGGAACCAGCGCGGTGACTATCGGCGGGGTCGATTCCAAACCTATCCTTCGATGGAACGATACCGAGATTGCGGCGATTATTCCATCCGGGGTTACGGTGAGTAACACCGGTACATCGAACAGCGTGGTGGTCACGGTGGGCGGCCAGCCGAGCAATTTAGCCTCCCTGATCCTTTTCGATCATACTCATGGCGTCGGCGGAGAATTGGATGATGGGAATCTTGATAAGTTTGTCCTGAATCCCGCAACCGCCTCGGTAACATTGGAGGATGTGCCTCCGACCTTCGGCACTTCCGGTGAGACGTCCTCTGTCGTCTTATCGGGCGATGGAAACACCGTGGCCGAAGCGGATCATTCCGGTTACGGGTACGGCGAACGCATTAGAAGCTTCGACACCTCATCTCCGGTTGTGGATGAACCCCTTTCCATGAATACTCAGGATGCGGCCATTTCTCGGGATGGAACGGTGGCGCTTCTGACAAACGGCAGCCCCACTCTGACCCTCCTGACCGGATTCAACTCAACTGTCGTTACGCAGAACTCCATCCCCAATCCGGTCGATCCATTCGGCAACTGTTTCTATGAGGTCGCCTTATCCTCGGACGGGAATACCGCTGCTGTGATCGGGCAAGAGAACCCGAATGGTTGCATCGGCGCATTTCACCTCTACCGTCTTGACGGCGTTCTGAGCGGCAGCCCGGCGTTTACCGACGTCTCAACGGCCGGGATCAACGTCTCCTACACCGATGTGGCGATCAGCGAGGATGGAAAGACGGTCATCGTTGGTGAAATAAACGGCGACGGCAGTGCGGGGATCGAACGCGTTGCAGACTTCAACACCGCTTCTCCCGTTGTCCAGTCCGACCAGAGCGCATTGGTAACAGGTTGTTTAAGCGTAAACACGGTGGATGTAGACCTTTCGGCGGATGGAATGACGGGCATCGCAGGGGTCGCGGGTTGCAGTTTGTTCTCTGGAGTAGTCCATAATGTCTTCCAGCTCCTCAATGCCGATCTATCTTCGGCTGTCTCTGTTTCAGTGGCCACCCCCTCGAGTCTTGAAGGGGTTGCGGTGAACTCGGGGGGATCGATCGCCCTGGTGAAGACCGGATCTATCGACCTCAACCGGTTGGACGGCTTCAACCAACCCAACCCGACATCCACAGCATTGTCGAACGTTCCCAATCTCAACACAGGCGCCGGCAGAAACCAGGACCAGATCGATCTCCAATAGCGCTCATGACCCCTCAAGAGCGCCCCTTTCCCCCCGATGTCCCACAACCCCCTGTTTCCAATGATATTTCTTGCATTTTATGGGGAATATGCTACGCTTTGGGATGTTTTCTTGTTGAGAGAAAGCAATGCCTCCTCCTAAAGAAGTGAAAGAATCGAAAGACCAACTCAGCGAAGCCCTCCATCTCCACATCAAAAAGAGCCAATGGGGCCCGGCGATCGAGACCCTTCAAAAACTGATCGCGCTCGAGCCGGCGAATGTCATGTATCTCCTTCGAACGGGCGATTATTATGTCAAGCTCGGATCGAAGGAGAAGGCGATCGCCGCCTACATGAAGGCGGGGGAGAAATTTTCGGTCTCCGGCTTTTTGGTGAAGGCGATCGCGGCGCATAAGATGGCGTTGAATCTTCAGCCGGATCATCCGGAGGTTCGAAAAAAGCTCGAACGGCTTCACCTTGAAATGAAAGAGCTGACCGATCCGAGGATGATCTTGAGCGTCCCGCCTCCTTCCGGCGCCGTTCAGAAGGGCGCGCCGGCCCCCACCCCGGAGCAGATCATTTCCAAAGAGCAAATTCAACCGATGGAGGTCGAGCAGACCTCTTTTGCCGAGTCGGCCGCCCCAGCCCCCGCTCCACCGCCGGGGCAGGATGGGACACTGCATCTGTTAGAACGGACGGCGCAACCGGAGGGAGAAAAGGCGGCCCCGCCGGAGGCGCTCCCCATCGAGACGACCGCTTTCTCCGCCGCGGAAGAGGGAGGGTCGATTCAAAAGATGGAGGTGGAGACGACCGCCTTCGAACCGGCGGCTCCTCCTCCCCCTTCCGAAACGATTCCCTTGGAGCCGACGAGCGTCCCCCCCGTCGAAGCCCCGGCCGGAGCGTTGGACCCCGACGTCGAGCCGACCGTCCAACCTGCGAAGCACCTCAACGATGTCTTTCCTCTTTTCGCCAACCTGACCCCGGAGGAGTTTTCGGGGGTGATCGAGAAGACGACCGCTCGAACCTATCCGCCGGGAGGGTTCGTCGTCCGGGAAGGGGAGAGCGGCGATTCCATTTATATCATCACAAAGGGCCAGGTAAAGGTGACCACCCGGTCGGGCCCGAAAGAGATTGTTTTGGGGACGCTCGGGGAGAATGATTTCTTCGGAGAGGTCGCGTTTTTAACCGGAAAGCCCCGCACCGCCGATGTCTCCGCCGTCGTGGAGACCGACATCCTGGAGCTTTCGGGGGACGCGCTGATGGAGTTGCTGACCCGCTATCCCCGCATCCACGGCGTTCTCCAGACCCTCTACGTGAAACGGGTCAAGATGACCATCGAAGCGCTCAAAAGCGCAAAGGGAGCCTTGTAGGGACCGGTCTATGTCGTGGACGCAGGCGAAAATAAAACGGATCGGCCGTCTTGTCATCCCCCTGATCATCGCTCTGTTTGTGGTTTTAATTTGGATCGATCCCTGGTTTTTTGAGAGTTGGGAGGCGAAGACGCTCGACTTCCGGTTTTGGGCGCGCGGGGAGATCCCGACCGACGGGCGGATCGTCATCGTCTCCATCGACGAGAAGAGCATCCAAGAACTGGGGCGCTGGCCCTGGCCGAGGGACAAAATGGCGGCCCTCTTAACCCGGATTGCGTCGGGCGCGCCCAAGGTCATCGCATTCGATATCCTCTTTTCGGAAGAGGAGGGCCGTCCCTCGGACTTCGCCGGAACCGGCCGCTCCGGTTCGCGCAGCCGGGCGCCTTCCCTTTCGCCGGGGGACGCGCAATTTCAATCGGCGCTGAAAGGAGCGGGGAACGTGATCCTTCCGGTCGCTTTCGACGTCCCCGCGGCGTATCAAGAAAAGGTCAAACGGCTCTTGGGAGACGTCCCCGATTATCTTCGCCACTTCTCGTACGGCCGGATCAAACAGACCGGCGTCGGAAAGATCATCCCGCGGGTCCAAGCGTTGGGGGCCCTTCCGCCGCTCCCCTCCTTTATCGAAGAGGCCTCGGCGTTGGGGCATGTTTACACCCTCCCGGACCGGGACGGCGTCTTGCGAAGAGAAATCCTTTCGCTTGAATATCAAGGAGACTATTATCCCCCTTTGAGCCTTCAGGCGGCGAGGGCGTATCTCGGTCTGAGCGAGATGGAGATGGAGCTGCGCCCTGGAGAAGGGGTCCGCCTCGGGCCGATCCGGATTCCGGCCGACGAAGGGGGGAGGATGCTGATCAATTATCATGGGAAAGAGCGGACCTTTCCTTTTTACTCCGCCGCCGATGTCTGGGGCGGCCGGCTCGCCCCCGATCTTTTTAAAGAAAAAATCGTCCTGGTCGGGACCAGCGCCCTCGCGACGTATGACCTGAAGGTGACCCCGTTTTCAAACAACATGCCGGGGGTCGAGAAGAACGCCAACGTGATCGACAGCATCCTTTCGCGGCGTTTTCTTTACCGGACCGAAAGGATGAAAAGTGTTGACATCGGCCTGATTCTTGTGTTTGGATATATTCTTTGGCGGTATTTACCGAGGCTGCGGGCGCTGGGAGGATTTCTGCTGGGAGCCGCCCTGCTGGCGGCCCATGTCGTCCTGGCGACCTTTCTCTTCATCCGGTGGGGGGTCTGGATCTATCTATTTTATCCGGTCGGCGCGATCGGCGGCGCCTATGTCGGCTTTACGACATTCCAGTTTTTTACCGAGGAAAAGAAGGCGCGGGAGATCCGGGCGATGTTTTCAAGTTACGTGACGCCGCGCGTCGTGGAAGAGATGATCAAGAACCCGGAATTGGCGAAACTGGGGGGATCCCGCCAGGAGGTGTCGATCCTCTTCTCCGATATCAAGGGGTTCACCTCTTTCTGTGAGCGGCTTCCGCCGACGGAGGTGGTGGAGACCCTCAACGAATATCTCGGCGCGATGACCGATGTGGTCTTTCGGTGGGAGGGGACCCTCGACAAATTCGTCGGGGACGCCATTATGGTTTTTTGGGGCGCCCCGCTCCCTCAGGAGGACCACGCCGAGCGCGCGGTCCGGTGCGCCTTGCATATGCGGAAGAGGCTGGCGGAGCTTCAAAAGGGGTGGATCGCCGCAGGAAAGGAGCCGCTCGATATCGGAATCGGCGTCAATACCGGAGAGGTCGTCGTCGGGAACATGGGCGCCGAGGGGAAGAAGATGGATTATACCGTCATCGGCGACGCCGTGAATCTCGCCGCCCGCGTTGAAACGCTTACACGAAAATACGAGGTTCCGTTGATTATTACCGAGTATACTTATAATCATGTCAAAACGCTGGTTGATGTGAAAGTGGTTGAAACGCTCAAGGCGCCGGAGAGGCGGTTGGGACATGTCTCGATCAGGGCCCTGGATGAGGTGAAGGTGAAGGGAAGAGAGAAAAGCGTCTCGCTTTACGCGGTGATCGGCATTCAACCTAAAAAAGAAGAGAGGAGCGCGTCGGAAGAGCGGATAGAAGTTTCGGGCTAGTGGGGACGACCGCAAAAAGGGAAGGAGGTCAGGTGAGGGTTCGGGTTTTAGGTTGTTACGGGGCCGATTTTTATGAGAAAGAAAAAAGGAGATCGAAGCGCTACAATCCCTCCGGTTTCCTGCTCAATCAGTCGGTTGTCTTGGACGCGGGGACCATCTGCGGGGCGCTGACGCTTCCGGAATTGGCCAAGATTCGGTATGTTTTCCTTTCGCACGCTCATATGGACCACATTCAAAGCCTCCCCTTCCTGGCGGAGATCCTTTTCGGAAAGATTCAAAGTCCTATTGTGATCGTCGGCATCGACGAGGTGGTCGCGGTCTTGAAAAAACACTTTTTCAATGACGCCCTCTGGCCGGACTTTACCCGCCTGCCGACCCCCGAACATCCTATCTTGCGGTATCAGACGATTGAGATTGGGAAGCCGATGCAGGTGGAAGGGCTGGAGGTCACCGCCATCCGGGTCAGCCACATCGTCCCCACCGTCGGATTTATTATCGAGGATGATCGATCGGCCATGGTCTACAGCGGAGACACCTGGGAGACGGAAGAGATCTGGAAAGCCGCCTCCCGGACCGACCGGCTCAAGGCGGTCTTCATCGAATCGTCTTTTCCCGATCAACTCTCCATGTTGGCGAAGATTACGGGCCACTTAACTCCGGGGATCACCCACCGGGAGTTTAAGAAGATCAAACGGCCGGCCCTTCCCCTCTATGTTTATCACATGAAGCCTCCCTATCTCGCCGAGATTAAAAAACAGGTCCGGGAGCTTAAAAACAAGAATATCCATCTGCTGAGAGACGGCCAGGTCATTGAACTTTAAAAAATATTCAATTTTAAAAAATTGATCTTCACGCCTGAATTTGATAAAATGATTTTTCTAACGGCGCCGTACCCAAGTGGTTAAGGGAGCAGTCTGCAAAACTGCGATTCAGCGGTTCAAATCCGCTCGGCGCCTCCAATTTTTTATTCCCTTTCCTGTAAGCGACGCGACCTTCTTTCTTCATCCTGACCCCCCCATATCTAATAAATTTCCCTCTATTTTCAATATGTTGCTTTAATTCCGTCGTCGAGCATCCTCTCCATTTCATACCAATTTGACATATCACCAAAAAGTGTTAAACTTTCAAGCGACATAAGGCTGTACTCCCGATAAAGGCACCCCCGTCCGAAAGGCGGGCTCGCAAAGTCATTGACCTAAGTCCTGAGCGGTTTCAGGAGATGGTTTGAAGGACTACCGAAGAGAATAGCTCCAGGGATAGTAAAAATCCCTGCGCTTTCGGGTTGGGAGCGTAGGGATTTTTTTTGGAAAAAACACTTCCCTGGAGGAAAAAATGAAAAAACTCATCAAGTCGCTCTCCTTTTTGGTCCTTTTGATCTGGACAAGCCCTTCGGTTCACGCTCAAATCAATGTCGATACGACGATGTTTACCATGAATGTCGGTCTAAACGGGGCGCTCATGATGGTGGCGCCGGATCCGCAGGCGCTCGCGATGGCGGCCACGACGCCCGGTCCCAACGGCCTTTTGGACGGCGCCAAAATGATTCCCTTCGGAGGAGATGTGGAGGCTTCGATGGATCCGGGGAGCATTTTCAGGCCGGACTTCAATCAGACCGGTGTTCCAAACGCCTTCGGGTTCGGGGTCGGGCCGTTTCTTCCCCCGATGGGGGCGACCGGCATGGAGCCCCAGACGGCGCCGGCCGGGGAGGGCGTTCAGCAGGACGAAATCAGACAAAGCTTCAATAAAAATATCGCCGTCGCCGGTTTTAGCCAGAATATCCAATCCGCCATGATTGTAAATCCGACGACAGGGGGCGCCCAAACGTGGCATTCCATCGAGCAGAGGGTCGCCATGATCGATAACATGAACGATCCTGATGCGGCTTCCTCGGAGCAGTTTTTTAGGAACGCGATGGTGACGGATGGGACCGGCGTCGCCGCCGGAATCACGCAATTGATTCAGGAGGGGACCCCAGAGGGTGGATTTTCATCTTGTTTTAACTGCGACCTGACATTGTCCGTCCCCTCCGTCTTGCAGGGGACGATTGCGGTCTCGGACTTTATGGGGGGCGCGCTTCCCAATCCATAGGCCAAATCCATAGGATGGTCCGCTCGGCGCTTCGTAATCTTATCCTTGACGGCGTGATGAGAAACATGATACAAGGAAAAAGGCCATCATCCAACGCCGGAGTGGCGGAATTGGTAGACGCAAGGGACTTAAAATCCCTCGCCTCCATAAGGGGCGTGCCGGTTCGATTCCGGCCTCCGGCACTCTCAAAAAATCCTTTTTTGTTCTCCGGTCGTATCGATCCAAAGACCCTTCTCTAAGGACCCGATAAGGGGACTTTCTCCACCATGAAGTCCGAGACCGAGAGGGTTGAATGAGATCGGATCGACGGCTCGGTCAGTGTCAGATCACAGTTAAAGCAAGAGATGAAAACTCCGGTTTCAATGTCTTGTTCGATCTTTTGCCCGACGACGGCGGCAAAACCGTTTCCATCCGTCTCCATCACGTTTGTAAAGAGCTGATGAGGCGGCCCGATGTTGTCGACGCTTGAATCGCTAACCTGAAACGACGATATCCCCCCCTCTTTTTTCTCGCGCCACGTTTGGGTCAGGCCCGGCGGCCCGTTTGGATCCGTTTCGGGATATTTTTTAAAGTCATTTTCCCCCGTCTCTTTGCTGCCATTCTTGGTATTTTTCATCGGTTGGGCGTCCTCCAACTCGGGGGCGGTCTGAGGCTCCATCCCCGACGCGCCCGTTGGAGGGAGAAACGGACCGACCCCCATCCCAAAGGCGCCGGGTATCCCGGTTTGGTTGAAGTCGGATCGATAAGCGCCGCCCGGATCCATCGAGGCCAGGGCGTCGCCTCCGAACGGAATCATCTTCGCCCCGTCCAAAAACCCGTTTGGGCCCGGGGTTGTCGCCGCCATGGCGAGGGCCTGTGGGTCCGGCGCGACCATCATTAAATCGCCGTTCAGGCCCTCATTGGCCGTCTGGAGGTTGGTGTGAAGATCTCCTTGGGCATAAACCAAGGAACTCATCCCGGAAACGAAAAACAACAGGGGCAAAAACCCTCTCATCTTTTTCATTTTGTTCTCCTGAGGAATGTTTTAGGATTTCAACACGCCGGCGCGACAAAAAAATCCCCGCGCTCCCAAATCGAAGTCGCGGGGATTTTGAAAATTTCCCAACGTTCTCTCTTCGGCAGCCCTTCAAACCGTATCCCGAAAATGTTTTGGACTTAGGTCAATGGCTTTGCGAGCCCGCCTTTCGGACGGGGGCGCCTTTATCGCGAGTTTATTCCGTTATTTCCAATGGAGAAACATACCATCTTTCTGTATCTTGTCAAATGTCGAATTCTTATGATTGCGGATGGAGAACTGCGGATGGAGACGCCAAAGAGGTATGGCAGGCTCTTTAAAGAGGGAAAAGCGCTTTATGATTCGGGCCTGCGCTTTTGTGAAAAGGGGCTATGGAGAGTCATCGTTGCTTCGGTCGCCGGTTCTATGCTAGAAGTAGAGGGGCCTTCTGTTTCCTTTATGGATTGATCCGACTGATGTCCTCAATGAATCAACAAACGAGCATCCCGGCGCGCGAGCGGGTACCCTTCGACCTCGTCTTCTTTGGGGGCTGGATGATATTTTCGGGGTTTGTCGATACCTATTTCATCCTGGCGA
>DATDON010000348.1:0-9601 GCA_035293225.1 Candidatus Manganitrophaceae bacterium | reverse complement strand
GGCTATCTGAGGCTCTCGTACGCGGTCTCGCAGGAGATATTGGACAAAGGGCTTCGTCAACTTGAAAACGCTGTTTCGAAACTTCGATAAAGAGCGCCGCGCCTATTGCGCGCCTGTTTAATGATTTGCAACAAGGAGGTGGTTGTCTTGCCGGTCTACGAATACGAATGTGAAAAATGCAAGAAACGTTTCGAGCTTTTACAAAAAATGGCCGATCCCCCTCTCGCCGAATGCCCCGACTGCAAAGGGAGGACGCATAAAATCATCTCGTCCCCTTCGGGTCTTCTCTTCAAGGGAAGCGGCTGGTACGTCACCGACTACGCCAGGAAAAATAAATCGGGCGCCGATTCAAAGGGAAACGGGGCTCCTCCTCCGTCGGGAGGAGAAAGCGCCCCGAAAGGAAACACGAAAGAGAGCGCTCCCACCCCGACTCCCAAAAAAGATTAAAACCGCTCTCTCCATTCTCAAACTCTTTGGGAAATCGCTAGCGCCCCTCTCCCTCAATGAGAGTTTTATCTTCTGAGGCGGGAGGAGGAGAGGTCGGCGCCGGAGCTTTCCGGGCGGCGGTCGCCATCCGGATGGAACGGGCGGTCAACTTCCCTTCCTTCTCGGTCATTCCAACCACCACTTTATCTCCCGTTTTTAAATCCGCGAGCGATCGCCTCTCCCTTCCGGCGGTCATGATCGTTTGGCCTGGAACATCGAACACGACCTCCCGGTCTCTCTCTTTTATTTTGACGACACGGCTCTCCGGATCGACCGCCGTCACCTCTCCTTTGATATAGGTGATCTTCCCCTTGATCGGGGCGCTCTCCGGAAGGGCCTCCTCCGCCGTTGAAACGGAAAGAGGGGAAAACCCAAGCCAGAACGATATGACGACCACGGCTCCCTGACGCATGCGTGAACCTCCCTATCGGTCCCTACTTCGCTTTTGGCGCGGGGGGGAAGGGCGCGCCTCTCGCCGCGGCCTCCTCTTCCTTTCGGATTTGAAACTTTTCAAGCCGATATTGCAACGTTCGATAACTGACCCCCAACAACTTCGCCGCCTTCGCGATGACCCCGTTGCTTTTTTCCATCGCCTTCAGCAGAAGCCCTTTCTCGAAATCCTCCAGTGAAAATCCTTCCGGCGGAATATCAAAGTCGATCCGGCCGGTGGAAAAAGATTTGAGACGGATCTCCTGGGGAAGATCTTCCGCCTCGATGGTCTCCCCCTCGCAGAGAAGAACCGCCCGCTCGATCGCCGACTCCAACTGGCGGACATTCCCCGGCCACGGGTAATCCACCAACGCCCGCAAGGCCTGCCGGGAAATTCCCTTGATTTTTCTCTCCGCGAGATGATTGTATTTCCCGATGAAGTGATCGGTTAAGGCGGGGATGTCGGTCGCGCGCTCCGCCAAAGAAGGGAGGCGGATCGAAATTACATTGAGCCGGTAAAAAAGGTCCTCCCTAAAATTGCCCTGCTCGATTTCCAGCCTCAGATCTTTATTGGTCGCCGCGATCACCCGGACGTCGATTTTGATCTCTTCCCTGCCGCCGATGCGCCGGACCTCCCGCTGCTGGATGGTCCGGAGGATTTTGGCCTGCATCGTCAGGGAGAGGTCTCCGATTTCATCCAAGAAGAGGGTCCCGCCGTCGGCCGCCTCGAAGAGCCCGATCTCCCGCCCCACCGCGCCGGTAAACGCCCCCTTCTCGTATCCAAAGAGTTCGCTCTCGATCAGGGTGTCCGGAATCGCCGCGCAATTGATCGCCAAAAAAGGGCGATTTTTGCGAAGGGAATTAAAATGGATGGCCCGGGCGACCAGTTCTTTCCCCGTTCCGCTCTCCCCCAAGATCAAGGCGGTCGCCGTGCTGTTGGCGATTTTGTTGACGGTCTTGAAAATCTCCTGCATCTTCACATGGTTTCCGATCATGTTCAGGAGGGAGAACCGCTCCGAAAGCTGTCGCTGAAGCATTTTATTCTGGTGAATCAAATTCAGTTTTTCAAAAGCGCGCGCCACCGAAATGAGGAGCTCTTCCCGATCGAGCGGTTTGGTCAGGTAGTCGAACGCCCCTTTTTTAATCGCCTCCACCGCCGAATCGATCGAGCCGTGCGCCGTCATGATGATCACGCACGCGGAAGGGTTGATTTTAAAGAGCCGGTCGAGAATAAAAAGGCCGTCATTGTCCGGCATTTTTAAATCGCTGAGCGTTAAATCGAAAACCCCCTGCTCGAATAAACGGAGCGCGTCGGCTTTATTCCCGGCCGACTCCGCCTCATACCCCTCCGACTTGAGAATGGCTTTCAAGATATCGCGCTGCGACTTTTCATCATCGATGACAAGGATCCGCCCCCTTTTCAAATGGATACCCCCCATCCTCGTTTATGAATCGAAACCGGCCCGGTTGGAACGAGAGGCGATTCCCGGAGCCGCTCCAGCCGTCTGTTCCGGGCTTTCCAACCCCCCCGCCTCTCGGGAGGGCGCCGACTCCAACTCCACCCTCTCCTCCCGAGCTTCAAACCGTATCGGTATTTGAATGGCGACCTCCGTTCCATGCTTGGGGCGGCTTTGGACCGTGATGACGCCGCCATGCTCCTCCAGGATCTTCTTGGTGAGCGCCAACCCCAAACCGATTCCCAATTTCTTGGTCGTGAAATAAGGCTCAAAAATTTTCCTTTGATCTTCTTCGTCAATGCCGATCCCCGTGTCTCTAAAAATCAGGAAGAGGGAAGGTTCGCCCCCTTTCCTCCCCGGATAAAAAACAAGAGAACGCCGAATTTGGATCTCGAGTTTTCCCCCGTAGGGCATCGCCTGAATCGCGTTTAAGATCACATTCATGAAACAGGTCTTGATCTGCTCCGGATCGAGGCTCATTCTCGGAAGATCGGTCTCCCCATCGACGACGATTTCAACCCGTTGCTCGACCGCTTTATGCTGGGCCAATCCGATCACCTCTTGCAAAAGGAGCTTGACGGAGACCTCCGAGTAATGAAGCCGCAACGGTTTTCCGTATCGGAGAAAATTTTCGATCATCTGATTGAGACGATAAATCTCTATTTTGACATTGGAGATGATCTCTTCCGATTCCTCTTGTTTCGCGCGGTCCCAGCTCGAAAATTGGGACCTCAAATGGTCGATGCTGAGGCTGATGAGATTCAACGGATTGCGGATTTCGTGGGCGATCCCGGAGGCCATTTGGCCCAACACGGAGAGCTGCTCCGCCTGGCGAAGCCGCTCTTCCAATTCCCTCTGGCGCCGAAGCCGCTCCACCATTTCATTAAAACTCTGGATCAGCTCACCGATCTCATCTTTGCGCTGCTCCGGAAGCGTTTGCGTCAGATCGCCGGAGGCGATCTTCTTCGCGGCCCGCACCACCTCATCAATCGGCCTGGTGTACTTGATCGAAAGAAAGATCGAAAATCCGATCCCCGCGGCGAAAATGATGAGGGTGGTCACCAATCTTCGCCGGTGGTTCTCCTTCAAAAATTGGCCGTAGTCTTCCAACCGCATATCGATATGAACAAAACCGAGCTGCGCACCGTCCACGACGATCGGGACGATCAGGTTGTATTCCCGGAGGGAGGCGGCGTCCTGGTCGTCGCCCAGTTTTGCCGTAATGAAAAGGTCTTTATGTTTCGGGTCGATCTTCGGGTCGATTTTGCTTCCGATCCGTTTCGGGTTGGAGCTGGCGATGACCTCTTTTTCATTGCTGATGATCGAGATTTCCTTCACCCCCCGATTCTTCAGCCGGGTGACATAGTCGGCCAGCCGCGCCTCATCGGTACGCCCGGCGCTGGTCAACTCTTCCACGCTGATTTTGATCGCGGTGGAGAGGTCTCCGATGTTGTCTTCGACCTTTTTCATAAATTCTCTTTCGCTGCGGACGTTATAAACATAGGACGCGCCCAGCGAAAGGAGAGAAAGGAGAAGCATCATCAAGACCAGTTTCGTCGTCAGATTCAGATGGTTTAAAAAATAGCGTATCATCGGAGAGCCCCCCTCCCGCGCGGCTCCGGACAGCCTTCTTCCCGCATCCAGGGAGAGAGGGTCGCCGCCGATATTTTCCCCTCCCGCAAGAGACGGGGCGGGTCGACGCTCACATCCAATACGGTAGAGGGGATCGTCGAACAGACGCCGCCGTCGAGAATATGGTCAACCGATGAAATGAGGATCGGTTCGATTTCCGAGGCCGACTTTGCGGGGGGGGCGCCCGATAAATTGGCGCTGGTCGCCGTCAGCGGGAAACCGATCATGTCGATCAGGCGGATCGGGAGGGTCGCCTTCGGAAGCCGAAGTCCGATTTTACCGGTCCCTGCCGTCAAGAGATCGGGCAAAGAAGGAGACGCCTTGAATATCAACGTCAATGAACCCGGCCAGAACGCTTTGATGATCTTTTCGGCGAAGGAGGAGACGTCCCGGACCAAAGGGTTCAGGGTCTCCAAACTGGAAATAAGGAGAAGGATCGGTTTTGAGTAGTCCCGCCCTTTTATTTTGAAAAGCCGGTCGACCGCGGCCCGATCAAAAGGGTTCGCCCCCAGGCCGTATAAGGTATCGGTCGGATAAGCGATCACCCCTCCTTTCCGTAGTACGCCCGCTAAAAAAGAGAGGACGTCCGGATCGGGAGCGGCGGGGTTGACAGAGATCACCTTTTTCATGGAGATGTTTTCCTTCGCGGCGCCTCAAAGGCGAAGTGATGGGAGAGCGGCCGCCCGCGCCTCAGAAACGCCTTGCGTCTCGCCCCTATATCAAATTAAGAGGGGGAAAATATTCGATCAAACTATCATAGAGGGGCGAGAAGTGTCAAGATAAGGGACCGGTAAAACATCGCTTGATAAAAAAGGGCCGATCAAAAAGATCGGCCCGACAGATGACGGATAAGACAAAGAACCAATTCGGCGGAACCATCCGATCAGGCGCCGATCAGGCGCTGAACGAGTTCCCGCAACCGCAGGTAGATTTTGCGTTCGGATTCTTAATGGCGAAACCGGCGCCTTGTAGATTATCGACGTAATCGACTTCCGTCCCGTTCAGCATCGGCGCGCTGTAGGGATCGACGAATAATTTGACCCCGTGCATTTCAATGACACTATCCTCGTCGGTCGCCTTCTCTTCAAAGGCCATCCCATACTGGAACCCTGAACAGCCCCCTCCGCTGACATAAACCCTTAATCCATAGTTGACTTTCTTTTCCGCTTCCATAATTTCTTTGGCCTTCGCGCCGGCTTTTTCCGTTAATGTGACCATTCTTCCTCCTCCACTTTGGATCTTTTTTTATGATTTAATATACCAATTTTTCTTTTAATTTGCAACTAAAATTTAAACGGTCGCGGCGAACGGACAGCTCCCTTTTTCGACATGGTCTCTATATTCTTCCTTGAAGTGATTAAAAATACTTTCGACGGCGATCGACGCCCCCGTTAAAAGGTAGCAGTAACCCCTCCCTTTGATCATTCCACAGACCTGTTCGACCAATTGGATATCTTTTTCGCTCCCTTGACCCGATTCGATCTTCTCGAGGATTTCCGAAAGGTAGGCGGTGCCGAGCTTGCACGGGGGGCACTGGCCGCAACTCTCCCTCGCGAAAAAACGGGCGTATTGAATGGCGGATCGAACCATACAGACCTCCTCAGACATCACGATCACCGCCCCCGTCCCCAAACCGGAGCCGATCGCCTTCAGGGAGTCAAAATCTAAAGAAACGTCGATCTGATCTTCGGTAATAACGGTGTTCGAGGGGCCTCCCGGAAAAACAGCCTTTAACCGACTTCCCTCCCGAACGCCACCCCCGTAATGCTCGATTAATTCCCTTAGTGAACCTCCGAGTGGAAGCTCATAGAGACCGGGCCGATTCACATCCCCCGTCAGGGTGAAGATCATCGTCCCGGGGGAGGAGGGGGCGCCGATCGATCGGAACCACGCTCCCCCTTGGCGGATAATGTGGGGGACATTCGAGATCGTTTCGGCGTTATTGACGACGGTCGGCATTCCGAAAAGGCCGCGCGCGGCCGGATAGTAAGGGGGCTTCTGCCGGGGTTTGGCCTCGCGGCCTTCGATCACCTCCAGCAACGCCGTTTCCTCTCCCGCGACATAGGTTCCGGGGCTTTTGCAGATTTTCAGTTCGACTTTGAATGAGGCCCCCTCAAAAGGGCGGCCCCAATAGCCCTCCTCCTTCGCCTCCTGGAGGGCCTTTTCCATAAACTGCAGCTCTTCCTCGAAGCGGCCGTTGATATAAAGATACGCCTCTTCCGCTCCGATCGCATACGCCGCGATGATCGTTCCTTCGATCAACTGGTGGGGGTGGGTCCGCAACAGATACCGATCTTTGAATGTTCCCGGCTCATCTTCCGCGGCGTTGACGCAAAGATACCTTCGGCCTATTTTACTTTGCGCGACAAAATCCCACTTTTTCGCCGTCGGGAATCCGGCGCCGCCGCGCCCGCGAAGCCCCGATTGCGCCATCTCTTTTAAAACTTCCGAGGGGCCGACGGTGAGCGCCTTATGAAGACCGGAGTACCCCCCCCGTTCAAGATAAGTCCTCAAATCGATCGGCCGCGCCGTCGAAAGAAGATCGAGCGGGATATCTTTTTCCGTTAAAACGCGCCGGGTCCCCACCCTTAATCCCAATGATGAATGGCCATCTTTCAAGATCATCCGTCGGCGGAAAAATTACGCCCTTGACGAGGCCATCAGTTTCCGGTTTCTGGCCTGAAGATGAGGCCTTGTTTGGCGGTTTTGCATGATCACGGGATCCAAGATTTCACCGCAGATGACACACCGGTATCCATAAAACGAAATACGGCCGGTGTCATCCCACATATCTTGAAAAATCTCGGGAACCATATTCCCCGCGCACCTTGGACACTGCATGAAGCACCTCCTTGTGCAATTATTTAATACCCTTAGGAAATGCAACATGGGCGCCATTGTGAAGCTTTAAATATTTACATGAAATATCAATGTGTTAATTAAAATGGCCCAAACAAAGGATGTTTCAATATAGAACACTTAGTAGGGGAGTCCTCGCGCCATTTTAAAATTATTCAATAAAATTAATAAGTTCTAAGAAATATGTTTCAAAATAGAACATGTTCTATTTTGAAACAATTGGCCCTTGCGAAAGCTGATATCTTTTTATCTTTCGCCAGAGCGTTGTCCGGCTGATTTTCAATTTTTCGGCCGTTCTTTTGTAATTCCACCGGGTCTGATTCAACACCCTCAAAATAAGCTCCCGTTCCATCGATTCAAGCGGCTCCTCATTTTCGATGACTTTTCCGATGATGCTTTGACGGGAGGGTTGGATATCTTTCTGAAGGTGTTCCGCTTGGAGGATGTCCCCGGAGCAGAAGACCATGAAATGTTCGATGATATTCTCCAGTTCCCGGATATTGCCGGGGTAATCATACTGGGTCAGAATTTCCATCGCTTCCGGAGCGACGCGGACGACCCGCTTCCCCATCTCCTTGTTGAACCGGCGAATAAAATGCTCCACCAGGAGGGGAATGTCGTCCTTCCGTTCACGCAACGGCGGCAGATAAATGGGGACCACCCGCAGCCGATAGTAAAGGTCTTGCCGAAACTCGCGCGCTTCAACCGCCTTTTTCAAATCTTTATTGGTCGCGGCGATGATCCGAACATCGACCTTGACCCGTCGCGCATCTCCGACTTTTTCAAATTCCCCCTCCTGAACGACCCGGAGGAGCTTGACCTGGGTGGGGGGGTTGATCTCACCGATCTCGTCCAAAAAAAGGGTCCCGCCGTCGGCCAGTTCGAACCGGCCGATCTTATGCGTGATCGCGCCTGTAAAGGCCCCTTTGACATGGCCGAACAGTTCGCTCTCCAATAACCCCTCCGCCAAGGCGGCGCAGTTGACCCGTATAAAAGGCTTGTCCTCCCTTAAACTGAACTGATGAATCGCATGGGCGATCAATTCCTTGCCGGTGCCGCTCTCCCCTTCTATCAAAACCGTGGAATTCGTCTTCGCGATCTTCGGCAAGAGACGATAGATCTCCTGCATTTTTTCATTCTTGCCGATCATGGATTCGAAGGAATAGCGGGCCCGAAGAACCTCGGCCATCGCCTTGCTCTTGATCCGCTCTTCGATCAGCTGCCACATGAACTTGGCCGAAAGCCCGCCGATGACTTCGACTTTGCCCGGATTTTTCTCCAAATCTTCCCGCACCGCCTTGCTCCCGGTGACGTCGATGACGAGATCGACCCCCTCTTTTACCAATTTGCGGTAATCGGTCGTCGTTGGAATTTTAAAGCGGCGGGCCAGGTCGAGGCCGGGGGCGTCCCGATTGACGTCGGCGATCCCCACGATTTTGACCAAGGGATCTTTGTGCAAGATCTCAATCAGGGCCGTTCCTCCCCGTCCCGCGCCGATAATAGCGACCTTGGTCATGAAAAAAGGAACCTCCTGGAGATCAGAGATAACAAACCTAACCCGGCATAGCCGGAACCCAAAAGACGTTAAACGTTATTCGTTGTCCTTCAGGGAATGGTTTCCGGCGAAACGGAAACCATAAACGTTAAACGGAATTTCTTTTCCAAAACGATCAAAAGATTTCTCTTAAGCGACTAAGAGGGGGGAAAGGTCCGAATTCGGAAGAACGATCAATGACCTTCGGGGAATGGTTTCCGGCGCAACGGAACACCATTCAGGACGGAAGCGAGAGGATTTTATCGACTGCGCCACAGAGCTCTTGAACCGCTTCGGTGGAGCGCCTGAAGCCGACCTCTTCCTCGGCGGTCAATTGGATTTCGATGATTTTTTCAACCCCCCCTTGTCCCAACTTGACCGGAACGCCGACAAAAAGATTATTGACCTTGTACTCTCCTTGGCAAAGGGCCGCGCAGGGAAGAATTTTTTTCTTGTCTTTGATGATCGACTCCACCATTTCCACGATCGCGGCCGAAGGGGCGAAATAGGCCGATCCGGTCTTCAAAAGCTTCACGATTTCAGCCCCGCCGTCCCGGGTCCGTTGGATCATCGCGTCGAGCCGGTCTTTTGGGATCAACTCCGTTACCGGGATTCCCCCCACCGTGGTGTAACGGGCGAGGGGGACCATCTGATCCCCGTGCCCCCCCAAAACAAAGGCGTGGACGTTTTCGACGGAGACATTAAGCTCCGCCGCGATGAACGACCGGAACCGCGCCGAATCGAGGACCCCCGCCATCCCGAAAACCCGCTCTCGCGAAAAGCGGCTGACCCGATGCGCCACGTAGGTCATGGCGTCGAGCGGATTGGAAACGACCAGGAGAATCGCTTCGGGCGATTTCTGAATCACCGATTCGGTCACGCTTTTCACGATGCCGACGTTGACCCGCAAGAGATCCTCCCGGCTCATCCCCGGCTTTCTGGGAACCCCCGACGTGATGATCACAATATCCGATTGGGCCGTCTCCTCGTAGCCGTTGGTTCCGATCAATCGGGTGTCATAATGGTAAATAGGGGCCGATTGCGACAGATCGAGCGCCTTCCCTTGAGGAAGGCCCGGGGCGATGTCGACCAATACCACATCGGCGATCTCTTTCTCGGCCAAGCGTTGCGCCGTCGTCCCCCCGACGTTGCCGGCGCCGACGACCGTGACCTTGCTTCGTTTGATCATACTGAATCAACCATC
>DATDON010000347.1:0-3957 GCA_035293225.1 Candidatus Manganitrophaceae bacterium | reverse complement strand
CTTAAGTCAAGTAAAAGTCAAGAAATGAGTCCAGTAGAGCTATCGGGCGCCTCAATCCGAACAGAAACATCACGAGTTTCCATTCAACGCCCCCGGCGGAGGAGGGCCGCCTGGCGCCTTTTGATCGTTTCAGATTGGCTTTTCGCGGCGAATAAAATCAGGGGACTAGACGATTCCTGTTGACAGGAGAGGCCGATATGCTTAAGAATAGGGGCGGTTTATAACCCTTTCCGGAAGACAAAATAAAAACGGTTATGATCTTTCGACCATAACCGCGTCTATAGAGAAAATTTTTTGGTTGCGGGGAGAGGATTTGAACCTCTGACCTTCGGGTTATGAGCCCGACGAGCTACCAGGCTGCTCCACCCCGCAACTGCATCGTAACAAAAGGATGAAGCGAAGTCAAGATTGATTTGCGGTCACGCGCGAAGGAGGATTCATGAGGCGTCCCACCCCTGCAGTGTCCCATCCTGCGGCGACATCTCTCACTTGGAATTTCGAAAACATGATGGCCGATCGGATCGGCGTCCAAGGGATGAGCGAAGATGAAAGCGCCAACGCCTTTCCGCTCATACAACAGATCAATCAAAAGTTTCAGGAAGACCGCAAAAAAGGGTTGTTCCCCTTTTTAGACCTTCCCTCCCAGTCGACGGAAAAAATCGACAAGCTGGTTAAGAAGGTCCGCCGGTTCGACAACTTCATCCTCTTGGGGATCGGCGGATCGGCCCTCGGCCCGACCGCCCTTCATCAAGCGCTCCATTCCCCTTATTACAATCTTCTCTCCCGAAAAGAGCGCGACGCGCCGAGAATGTTTTTTCTGGACAACGTCGATCCGTCGGAGATCGCCCCCCTTTTCAAGCTCCTCGATCCGGCCAAAACGGTCGTGAATGTCGTCACCAAATCGGGGGAGACGATCGAGACCCTGGCCCAATTCCTCCTCTTCCAAAAATGGATTTATAAAAAGGTCGGGAAGACGGCGGGTACCCGCCATTTCATCGCGACGACCGACCCGAGCCGGGGCACCCTGCGCAAAATCGCGGATAAAGAGGGATACGACACCCTCGATATCCCCCCGGAGATCGGAGGGCGCTACTCCGTCCTGACGCCGGTGGGGCTTTTCCCCGCCGCGGTCTCCGGAATCGACATCGATCTCCTTCTCAAAGGGGCGGCCGACCTGGACCGGCAATTCAAAGAGATCTCCCCGTTTGAGAACGGGGCGATCTGGGGGGCGTTCCTTCATTATTGGAGCTTCACGGTCCGCAAAAAGAACATCCTGGTGACGATGCCTTACGCCGAAGGGTTAACCGGGGTCGCCCAATGGTTTTCGCAGCTATGGGCGGAGAGTCTCGGAAAGATGACCGATCTGGCCGGCAATAAAATTTTCGTCGGCCAGACGCCGGTGGTGGCGGTCGGCGCAACCGATCAGCATTCTCAACTTCAACTCTACATGGAAGGCCCGTTCGATAAAACCATCCAGTTTTTGACGGTACAATCCGCTCAAAAAGATCTCTCTTTCCCTTCCGCCCGTTCGGAGGGTCCGCTCGGCCTGCTGAAAGGGCGCACCCTCGGAGGTCTTTTCAACATCGAGCAGAGGGCGATTGAGACCTCCCTGAAAGAGGCAGGGCGACCCAGTTGCAAGATCACCCTTCCCTCCCTCGACCCTTATTCTCTCGGCGCGCTCTTTTATTTCTTTGAATTCCAGACCGCCTTCGCCGGAAAGCTCTACGGCGTCAACCCTTTCAACCAGCCGGGGGTCGAGGCGGGGAAAAAGATCATTCAAAAACTTCTCAAAGAGAAAAATAGTTGATTTAAAAGGCAAAAAACGGCTATAATGAAGTTTTGGAAGAACACATTATGGCCGTTTTAGAAATCGTCAAATATCCCACCCCGGTTCTCCTCACGAAGGCGGCGGAGGTGGTTCGGATCGACGGCGCGCTTCAGAAACGGATCGACGACATGATCGAGACCCTTTACGACGTCCCCGGCCTCGGTCTCGCCGCCCCTCAGGTCGGAGACCCCCTTCGTTTTTTTGTCTATGATCTCTCCGTCCAAGATCAAGAGCCGGGCGCTCGAAAAGGGCCGCTGGTCGTCATCAACCCCGAAATTATCTCGATCGAGGGAGAAGAGATTTCCGACGAGGGGTGCCTCTCCATCCCCGGCTACTTTGAGAAGGTGAAGCGGGCCTTCCGCGTCCAACTCAAGGGGATCGACCGTGAAGGGAAAGAGATTCGTCCGGAAGGAGAAGGCCTTCTGGCGAGACTGTTCCAGCACGAAGTCGATCATATCAACGGCGTCTTGATGATCGACCGGTTCAGCAGCCTCAAAAAGGATATCTTCTACCGGAAATTCAAGAAAAAGATGAAGGAAACCGGGGCTTCGTGAAATGCCGAAGCGGCTGAAAACGGTTTTCATGGGGACCCCTCTCTTCGCCCTCCCCTCTTTCAAGGCGCTGGCCGATTCGGAGGAGGTGATCGCGGTGGTCACCCAGCCCGACCGCCCGAAGGGGCGGGGGGAGATCGTCACCCCTCCTCCCATCAAAATCGCCGCGATCAAGAGGTCCTTGCCGGTCTATCAGCCCGAACGGATCCGGAAAGAGCCCGCTTTTATCGAGACCCTTTCACGGCTCGCCCCCGACCTGATCGTCGTCGTCGCGTTCGGCCAGATCCTCCCCGAGTCGGTTTTAACCATCCCCCCCCTCGGTTGCGTCAATGTCCACGCGTCGCTCCTTCCGAAATACCGCGGGGCCGCGCCGATTCAGTGGGCGATTATCCGGGGGGAGCGCGAAACGGGGGTGACGACGATCCGGATGGACGCCGGGATGGATACCGGCCCGATCCTGATGAAGCGCTCCCTCCCGATCGGGCCGACGGAGACGGCGGAAGCCCTCGCTCCACGTCTGGCCGACCTGGGGGCCGAGCTCCTGATCGAAACCCTCTCCCGGCTCAAAGAGGACGCCCTCGTCCCGGCTCCGCAAGATTCCTCCGAGGCGACGATGGCGCCCCTTCTGAAGAAAGAAGAGGGCTCTATTCGATGGGACGAAAGCGCGGAAGCGATTTTCAACCGATGGCGGGGGGTGATCCCTTGGCCGGGGACCACCACCTTTTACGAACGAGAACGATGGAAGATCTCCTTGATGGCGATCGGCGATCCGGAGGGAAGATGGGGGCGGCCGGGGGAGGTCTTAAAGCTGTCCGAAAAAGGGCTTGAAGTGGCGGCGGAGATGGGTTATATCATATTATTAGAACTTCAACCGGAAGGGGGCCGTCGTATGACCGTCCAAGAATACGCGCGGGGCCGCCCGATCCGGGAAAAAACGCTTTTAGGACAAAAGGAGGCTTGAAAGGTGAACACGTTGAGGACAACTTTTTTTATGACCTTGTTGACGCTCCTGCTGGTCTTCGCCGGATCGGCGTTGGGGGGACAAAACGGGGCGGTCATGGCGTTTATCTTCGCCTTGATCATGAACGGGGTCAGTTATTGGTTCTCGGATAAAATCGTTTTGAGGATGTATCGGGCGCGGGAGGCTTCCGAGGCGGAAGCGCCGATGGTCTACAATATTGTCGCCGACCTGGCGATGCGGGCGAAGATGCCGATGCCGAAGGTCTATCTCATCGAAAGCCCCTCTCCGAACGCCTTCGCGACCGGCCGGAATCCGAACCACGCCGCCGTCGCGGTGACCACCGGCATTTTAAAGATCTTGAGCCGGGAAGAGCTGACCGGCGTTTTGGCGCATGAGCTCACCCACGTCCGGCATCGGGATATTCTGATCGGGACCATCGCCGCCACCGTGGCCGGCGCGATTTCGATGTTGGCCAATATGGCGCAGTGGGCGATGATGTTCGGCGGCTTCGGCGGACGGTCGGACGACCGGGAAGGGAACGCCGGCGGGATGATCGGGGCCGTTTTAATGATGATCCTCGCCCCGATCGCGGCGATGTTGATCCAGATGGCGATCTC
>DATDON010000346.1:0-2005 GCA_035293225.1 Candidatus Manganitrophaceae bacterium | reverse complement strand
AACTCAACGAGAAGAGCCGGCTTTTTTACGGTTTCGGCGACAACGGCCAGGGCCAAGCCGATCCCTTCTTGACCGGCCATATCTTCGTGACCTACCTCACCGGAAAATATTCCCATGAGAAGTCGCGATATGTCGATTTTTATCCGACCCCTCCCGATCCGGCGCGGTTTGACTTCTACCGGCCCAAAATAAAAATGCGCGACGGCGCCGCCCCCCGGCCGAAGGGATTTTATATCAAAGAGCTCCTGCCGAAAGACCTGGAAGAGGGGGTCGGCGCGACCCATCGACAGCTTTCTCCGGCCGACGTCCGGAAGCTTTCTCCCTGGGGTTGGGGGCCGGAAGGCTTTGAGTTCCTGGCGGTTGAAGAGGCCTATACCCTGTTATTGATGGAAGGCAAGGCGCCGATCTTTGTGCTGGGAGATTACGCGGTTTCACCCTATGGCGAGCCTGATTTTTCAAGCACGATCCTCCTCGGGACTTCGCGGGGAAGGCTTGAGATCGGGGTGACGAATTCGCGCGATAATATCCCGAAATTCGCTCCCTCTCACTTCGCTTAAAAATATAATTTTAAAACGATCAAGGAAGGTTTATGGGCTCTCCTCTCAAACATAAAAGTCATCTCATCACCGACGGCCCCGATCGCGCGCCGGCGCGGGCGATGTTGAAGGGGATCGGTTTCACTGATGAGGATCTTGCCAAACCTCTCGTCGGGGTGGCGAACACCTGGATCGAGGTGATGCCGTGCAATTATCATCTCAGGCGGCTTTCAGCCAAAGTCAAGGAAGGGATCCGCGCCGCCGGGGGAACCCCGATCGAATACAATACGATCGCGGTTTCCGACGGGATCAGCATGGGGACGGAGGGGATGAAGGCCTCTCTCATCAGCCGCGAGGTCATCGCCGACTCGATCGAGCTGGTGGCGCGGGGGCATCTCTTCGACGCGGTGGTGGCCCTCTCCGGCTGCGATAAAACGATTCCGGGGACGGTGATGGCGCTCGCCCGCCTCGATCTTCCGTCGCTGATGTTTTACGGCGGATCGATCGCTCCGGGGCGTTTTGAAGGACATGATGTGACGATCCAAGACGTCTTTGAAGCGGTCGGGTCGTTCGCCAAAGGAAAGATGTCTGCGCTTCAATTGGCCGATCTGGAGAACCACGCCTGCCCCGGAGCGGGGGCCTGCGGGGGACAGTTTACCGCCAACACGATGGCGACCGCCATTGAGATATTGGGGATGTCGGTGATGGGGAGCGCGAGTGTTCCGGCGGAAGAGGCCGAAAAGGACCGGGTGGCGTTCGCCGTCGGCCGACAGGTGATGGAGTTATTGCGCCGGGATATTCGCCCCAGCCGGATCATCACCCGGAAATCTCTGGAGAACGCCATCGCGTCGGTCGCCATGACGGGGGGATCGACCAACGCCGTCCTGCATTTTTTGGCGATTGCGTGGGAGATGGGAATTCCACTCGATATCGACGACTTCGACCGGATCAGCGCCAAGACCCCTCTTCTGGCCGATCTCAAGCCGGGAGGGAAGTATGTCGCGTCGGACCTCCATCGCGCCGGCGGGATCCGCCTGGTCGCCAAGCGCCTCCTCGACGCCGGACTTCTCCACGCGGACCAGATGACCGCCGGCGGAAGGACCATCGGCGAGGAGGCGAAAGAGGCCCAAGAGACGGCCGGTCAGGCGGTGGTAAAGCCCCTCTCCGATCCGATTAAAAAAACGGGGGGGCTCGTCATTTTGAAAGGGAACCTCTCCCCGGAAGGATGCGTCGTCAAGGTGGCGGGCCATGAGCGGACGCTCCATCGGGGGCCGGCGCGGGTCTTCGATTGCGAAGAGGACGCCTTCGCCGCAGTCCAATCGAACCGGATACAAGGGGGGGATGTGGTCGTCATCCGTTATGAGGGGCCGAAGGGGGGGCCCGGCATGCGGGAGATGCTTGGAGTGACCGCCGCCTTGATGGGGGCGGGGCTGGGAGAATCGGTCGCCCTCCTGACCGACGGCCGCTTC
>DATDON010000345.1:0-4055 GCA_035293225.1 Candidatus Manganitrophaceae bacterium | reverse complement strand
CTCCCTCACGGTTTACGAGAACCTGAAAGTCTTCGCGCGGCTCTACGGCGTTCAAGAGATGGAATCGCGGATCGATCACCTTCTCGACATTTTCGAGATAAAAAGGCTCAAGCAGTCCTTGACGCGCCATCTCTCCTCGGGGCAACTGACCCGGCTGTCGCTGATCAAGGCGCTCCTGAATGAGCCGAAAATCCTCTTTTTGGATGAGCCGACCGCCAGCCTCGACCCCGACATCGCCGACAAGACCCGGACCCTCCTCAGGTCGATCCGGGACAAGAGCCGCCTCACCCTCCTTTACACCTCCCACAACATGAAAGAGATGGAGGAGATCTCGGACCGGATTATTTTTTTGAACCATGGAAAAATCTTGGCGACCGGAACCCCCTCCGAAATCCTCCGCCTTTTCGAAGAAAAAAATCTGGAGGATGTCTTTTTGAAGGTGGCCCGGGGGAATCATGAGGGATAAAAAAGTGAGGCTTGCTTGATGAAACTCTACCGGGTCGCGGCCATCATTCAACGCCATCTCTATCTTTATCAGCGGAGCCTCCCCCGCCTGACCGAGGTCTTTTTCTGGCCCCTGCTCGATCTCCTTCTTTGGGGCTTCGTGACGGCCTACCTTCGCAATTTTCAGCCGAATCTTCCCAAATTCGTCTCCTTTTTTCTGGGGGCGCTGATTTTATGGGACATCCTCTATCGCGCCCAGCAAGGGATCTCGGTCTCCTTTCTCGAAGAGGTCTGGTCCAAAAATCTCCTCAATCTGTTCGTCAGCCCGATGCGCCCCGGCGAGTTCCTGGCGGCCTTGATGTCGATCAGCGTCTTTAAACTTCTGGTGGCGGGGATCGCCAGCGCCCTCCTCGCCTGGCTTTTTTACTCCTTCAACTTATTCCTTCTCGGAATTTCGCTGATCCCTTTCGTTTTGAATTTGATGATCATGGGATGGGCGATCGGGATCGTGACGATGGCGGTCATCCTCCTCTATGGCCAGGAAGCGGAGGTGATGGCGTGGGGGCTCGCCTTTCTCATTCAACCGATCTCCGCGGTTTTCTATCCGGTCTCGGTCCTGCCGGGGTGGCTTCAGCCGTTCGCCTTGATGATCCCGTCGTCCCATGTCTTTGAAGGGATGCGGACGGTGATCGAGACCGGCCGGATCCCGGTCGAAAGCCTCTTGATAGCGGCCGGCCTCAATCTGATCTATCTTCTCGCGGCGCTCTCTTTCTTTTACCGGAATTTGAGGGTGGTGAAAGAACGGGGGCTCTTGATGCGGAGCGGCGCGGAGTGAGAGGCTGTGAATAAATCCTTGGACCGAGCTGGGTGGTCGAGGCGCAAGCAGCGCAAGGCGTGACGACGAGGCGTAGCCAGCGGCTACGTTGAGGAGGAGCAACGCAGCGATGCGCTGCGCATCGGCCTCCCAGCGACGGGAGAGGATTTGTTCACAGCCTCTGAACGTTCACCCTTTGGAATCGAACTGATACTCTTTCGGGACCACGATCACCCCTCCCTCGGAGAGGGTAAACCGGGCGCGGTCCCGTTCGAGATTCCATCCGATCGTTTCCTTCGGCGGAACGCAAACCCCTTTGTCGATGATGCACCGCCGCAAACGGGCGCCCGCCCCGACGCGGACCCCCTCGAAGAGAATGGCGTCTTCGACCTCCGACCCCGCCTCCACCCATACGTCGGGGGAGAGAACGGAGTGGACGACGCGGCCGCCGATGATCACGTCTCCCCCCGCCAGGATCGCGTTCGACACGGCGGCCCCCTCTCCCGCGGAGGAGGGGACGATCCGGGCGGAAGGATACTGTCCATGATACGTCCGGATCAGCCAATCTTTTTGGTAGAGATCGATCGGCGGGACCGATTCGAGCAGGTCCAGGTTCGCCTGATAATAGGCGTCGAGCGTTCCGACGTCCCGCCAGTAGCCATCCTGGGTGACCCGCCCCTCCGTCCCCCCGAAGCGGTACGCGCCGACGGCCAGATTTTCTATAATTCCGGGAAGGATGTTCTTTCCGAAGTCGTGGCCGGAGGTATCGTCGAGATGATCCTGAGCGAGAATTTCAAGAAGAACGGAAAGGTTGAAGACATAGATTCCCATCGAGGCGAGGACATGACCGGGATCTTTCGGAAGAGTCGGAGGATGCTTCGACTTCTCGACAAAGCTCCGGACCCGGAGGTCGGCGTCGATCCGCATCGCGCCGAAAGAACCGGCGTCGGAGAGGGGAACCGTCGCGCAGGCCACCGTCACGTCGAATTTCCGGCGGGCGTGCTCTTCCAGCATCCGGGCGTAATCCATCCGATAAATATGGTCGCCCGCGAGGATTAAGACATAGTTCGCCTTGCTCCGCTCCAGAAGGTAGCGGTTCTGATTGATCGCGTCGGCCGTCCCGGCGTACCATCCCTCTCCCATCCGCATCTGCGCCGGAACCGTCGTGATAAATTCCCCGATCTCCGGATTGAAGATCGACCAGCCGTCCCGCAGATGTTTGTTCAATGAGTGGGATTTATATTGGGTCAGGACCAAGATCCTTCGAAGACCGGAGTGGAGGCAGTTCGAAAGGGTAAAATCGATGATCCGGTAAATTCCTCCGAACGGAACGGCCGGTTTGGCCCGGTCGGCGGTCAACGGATGAAGGCGCGACCCCACCCCGCCGGCCAAGATAATCGATAAGGCCTCATTGACAATCGGCATTTCCCCCCCGTTGAGCGTTTCGGAAAATAAAGGGCGCTGCTTTAATAGTATGCGAAAAAGAAATAAATTTCAACCTTCCCTCCCTTTCGGGCGTCGCGCGTTGACATCGTGATCGAATTCATCAATAATGGGATCTCATGAACGGAGGAGGCCGGATTACTTCAGCCAACTATTTCAAACGGGTCGTCCGGGCGGCCAAACTCGATGCGACCCTCTACGAAGAGGTGGAGACCGACAAGAGCTCCTTGGGCCAGGCGTTGGGGATGGTGGTCCTCTCCTCCGTCGCCGCAGGGGTCGGGACCCTCGGCCTCGCCGGAGGGATTCAGACGGTCCTCTCCGGAACCTTCTTGGCGGTGACTGGCTGGCTCTTCTGGGCCTTTCTCACCTATTGGATCGGAACGCGCCTCTTGCCGGAGCCCCAGACCCGCGCCGACTGGGGCGAACTCCTCCGGACGACCGGCTTTTCCAGCGCGCCCGGGCTCATCCGCGTATTCGGTCTCTTTCCGGGTCTCACCGAAATCGTTTTTCTGATCGCGGGCGTATGGATGCTCGCCGCGATGGTGGTCGCCGTCCGGCAGGCGCTCGATTATCAGAGTACCGGGCGGGCGATCGGCGTCTGTATCATCGGCTGGCCTCTCCACGCCGTCGTTTTATTCGCCCTCCTCTTTCTGTTCGGGTAACCGAAAAACCCCTCTGATCGCCCCGCCCCATTCTCTCCCCGTCACGCGGATCCTCCATCGGTCGGCTTGTTCCTGATCTGAATCGGTGATATGATCTCTTTCGGGGAGATTCCGGAATGAAATTGGACGCTGAAGGGCTTTTAAACGCGATGATGGAAGGGGTCGTTGCGCTCGATCGGCGCAAAAAAGTGATCTTCGCCAATCGGTCGCTCCGCCGGATGCTCTTTCAGGAAGAGGGGGAGCGGATCGATCTCGGCGTGGTTCAGGAAATCTTGGACGAAAACCTCCTCCTCCTCCCGAACCACGCGACCCTTCTCGACCGGGTCATGCAAAGTCGTGAAAAGGTCTCCAACTACGAAACGGTCTTGCGCGACGCGAACGGATCGGCGATTCCCGTTCAGATTCAGATCAGCCTCCTCTTGAACGAGGCGGATGAAGCGATCGGCGTCCTGGAGATTATCCGGAATCTTTCCCCCTCTCTCTCCGAAAAGGGGGAGAAGCAAAACCGCCCCTTCGCCTTTCGGTCGATGGTCGGCCGAAGCAAGAAGATTCTGGAGGTGCTCGACCTCGTCGCCTCCGCCTCCGCTTCCAACGCGACCGTCCTGCTGGAGGGGGAGAGCGGCTCCGGAAAGGAACTGATCGCCCGGGCGATCCATCAAACGGGGCCCCGACGCGATAAACCGTTTATCGCG
>DATDON010000344.1:0-2915 GCA_035293225.1 Candidatus Manganitrophaceae bacterium | reverse complement strand
CCGCGCTTCGTGATCGTCTCATCGACGGTTTGCTCCAACGGGTCCCGCTCCTCCATCTGACGGGGGACCGGGCGCGCCGCCTCCCCCATATCGCCAGCTTCGCCGTGGAATTCGTCGATGGAGAGGCGTTGATCCGACTGTTGGAGAAGAGGGGAATCATCGCCGCCAGCGGCTCTTCGTGCAGCGCAGACGCCCTCAAGATTTCTCCGGTTTTGACGGCGATCGGTCTTCATCCGACCGTCGCCCAGGGGGGGGTCGTCTTCAGCCTGGGGCTTCAGACGACGAAGGAGGAAATCAACATCGTCCTTTCGGTCTTTCCGGAATGCGTGGAAGAGATTCGGCGCGTCTCTCCTCTTTACCACGCCGCGATCACAGGGATAAAAAGATGATCACCGCCGATCAAACCCTCGACACCCTCGGACTTTTTTGCCCCCTGCCGATCATTTTAACCTCTAAAAAGATCAAACAGATGGAGTCGGGGCAGATACTGGAGGTCCTCTCGGACGACGCGGGGATCAAAAAAGATATGCCGGCCTGGTGCAAGACGACCGGAAATGAATTGATCGACTTGCTCCAGGAGGGCTCGATTTTTAAGGCCTACATCCGCAAAAGACAGGGGTCGAAGGCGGGGGGCCAGGGGCCGGGAAAAATATAAGAAGAATTACTCGTCCGACTGATCGAGATCTTCCAAGAGTTCCTTTTTAAGCGCTTCCGAGATCGCCGTCTGTTCTCTGTAATTGGGATGGTCGATCACCAGGAAATTTTCGTTTCCGCTCCGGAAGGTTTCGATTTGGGTGAAATCCCACTTGAAACGAACAAAGTGAACCGCGCTGATCTTCTCCTCCTTGCTTCTTCCCGCTTCGAAAATCGCCGGTATTCTCTTCTTTTTCCCGATCTGAAAATAGACCATGTTCTCTTTGTCGATTCCGATGAGCCGGTTCAGAATCTCCTGAATCTTTCCTTCCTCCGTGATTTCGATAAAGAGGGTGGCGGAAAGCTCGCGGGCGCCGGGGATCAGATCGTTATAGACGTCGATCTCTTCTTGGATTTTGGCGGGATCTTGGAGCCGTTCGGCCCGGATCATCTCCTGAACTTGAAAAAGAACGGTGTCCCGATTTTCAAAGGCGAGGGAGACGTAAGGGCCCACCTGAACATGCCTTCTTTTTTTCTGTTCGATAACGCTTTGACGAAAACTTTCGCGGATCTTTTCGTATTCTTGAAGGGGAATAATATCCTGAAATTCGAGCTTTTTCATGGAGACTCCTCACTTGGATTAAATCCGGCTCGCAGCGGTTTTTACAGGCCGTACGCTTTTTTTAAAATTTGGATCGGATGAAGCGGTTTCTTCCCGGTCCCCTGCAAAATTTGCATCCCGGCCAAGGGACAATCGGTCGCCACGACGTCGGGCCGGCCCTCCTCGATCGCCTTGAAGAGCGGCTTCGCCGTCCGCATCGAATCATCAAAGTACTCTTTTTTGATCCCCCAGGTTCCGTCGTGGGCGGAGCATTTTTCGATGACATCAATCGTCGTTCCGGGGATCAGCTTCATCAAGTCTCTCGATTTGTACCCGATATTTTGATCCCTGAGGTGGCAGGGGATTTGGTAAGAGACTTTCCCGACGGGGTTTTTAAAATCTTTGCTCAGTTTTCCTTCGGCGTTCAACCGCATCAGATATTCGCAAAGGTCGAACGTCTGTTTCGAGACCGATATCGCCTCATCTCCCAAGAGGGCGGGGTATTCCTTTTTGAGCATCAGGCTGCAGGTCGGCATCGGCGCGACGATGTCGCAGCCGGCGTCGATCGATTTTTGGAGAAACCGGATGTTCAACCGGGCCTTCTTTTTGGCCGATTCGATATCGCCGATATCGAAGTAAGGCATTCCGCAGCAGAGTTGATCGGGGGAGACGACTTCGATGTTGTTCTTTTCAAGAACCTGGACCGCCGCTTTCCCGATGTCGGGGTCGTTGTAATTCACGTAACAGGTGTGGAAGAGGGCGACCTTACGGGCCGCTCCCGGAGACGAAACCGCCGGCGCCTTTCTTTGGCGCAGCCAACCGGTGAAGGTTTCGCGCGCAATGGTGGGGAGGATCCGTTCTTGATGGATTCCGACAAGATGGTGAAGTAAGCGGCGAATCGGCCGAAAGGCGTTTGCCCGGTTCAACAGCGGCGCCAGCCGGCGCGCCCATCGTCCGACCCGGTCGGTGTCGACCAACAGCCGGTCCCGCAGCGCGGGGCGGCGCCTCTTGGCCTGTTCGGCTTTTCCCAAGAGCATCAATCGGGGAAAGTCGAGATTGAAGGAATGGGGCGGTGTGTAGGGGCAGTGGTTGTAGCAAAGCTTGCAGTAATAACAAAGATCGGTGATCTCTTCCTGATCTTTTTTCTTCAGGCTGTCGGCTTCGCCGGTCCGGCCGTCGATTCGGATGAACATCTGCTCGAAAGAGGGGCAAAGATTGAAGCAGCGGCGGCAGCCGTTGCAGATATCGGCGACGCGGGAGAACTCTTGATCGAGCGTCCGTTTGTTTTCAACAATTAAGCTGAGCGGATCGGGGCTCATCGATTTCCTTTCATCAACATCGGCTTGGGAACGGGAGCGGAGATCAGGGGCCCTCTTTGCGACCCCCGGCCTCCGACCTCCTGCCCTTCTTGTTATTTTCCCTTGATCGAATCGAGCGCCTTTTGAAACCGCCCCGCGTGGGATTTTTCGGCCCGGGCCAAGGTTTCGAACCAGGCGGCGATTTCATCGAACCCTTCTTCGCGGGCCGATTTGGAGAAGCCGGGATACATCTGAGTGTACTCATAGGTCTCTCCGTCGATCGCCGATTGAAGATTGACCGCGGTGTCTCCCACCGGAGATCCGGTGGCCGGATCGCCGACCTCCTTCAAAAAATCAAAATGCCCGAAGGCGTGGCCGGTTTC
>DATDON010000343.1:0-2913 GCA_035293225.1 Candidatus Manganitrophaceae bacterium | reverse complement strand
GAAACCGTCGTCGGGAAACGGGTCTGTTCCTATCCGAGCGGCGTCGCCGAACAGTTTCCGAATGATCCCCTTTTGGCGAAAATGGGGATTGAGGCTTATATCGGCGTCCCTCTCTTTGATTCGGAAGGAGGCCCGCTCGGTTTAATTGGGATCATGAATCGGAGCCCCTTGTCGGACACAGGGACAATCGAATCGATGCTCCAGGTCTTCGCGGCCCGCGCCTCGGCGGAGATCGAACGCTCGCGCGCGGAAGAGGCGGTGCGCCAAAGCGAGGAGCGGCACCGGACCTTGATGGAGCAGGCGTCCGATGGGATCTTCATCGCGGACATTCAAGGAAGGTATATCGACGTGAACAGCAGCGGCTGCGCGATGCTCGGCTATTCGCGCGATGAGATTCTCCATATGAGCGTCACCGATTTGCTCTCCATCGAAGACATCTCGACCGTCCCCCTCCTTTTAGAAGAACTTCGATCTGGAAGGATCATGATCATCGAGCGGCTGCTCAAACGAAAAGACGGCAAGCTCCTCCCGGTCGAAATCAGCGCCAAGATGTTGTCGGGCCAGCGGCTGCAAAGCATCGTTCGCGACATTACCGAACGGAGGCGGAGCGAGGAGCGGCTGAAAAATAGCGAGAAAAGGTTCCGCGCGCTCATCGAAAACAGCTCCGACGCCATCCTGCTGGCCGGCCCCAACGGAACGATCCTTTATTGCGGCCCTTCAACCGGCCGGATCGTCGGTTATTCCATCGATGAATTGCTCGGCCGCAACGGTTTTGAATTCATGCACCCCGATGACGTCGAACGGACGATGAAAATGTTTTCCGATCTGATTCAAACCCCCGGCTCCGTCGCCGCCGCGGAGTACCGTTTTAGGCAGAAGGACGGCTCGTGGCGCTGGATGGAGGGAATCGGCACGAACCTGCTCGATGAGCCCGGGGTGAACGCCGTCGTCGCCAACCTTCGCGACATCACCGACCGGAAGCTGGCGGAGGCGCAGTTGGAACGGTCGCGCGAGCAATTACGGAATCTGTCGACGCGGCTTCAATCGATGCGGGAAGAAGAACGAACGCGGATCGCGCGCGAGATACATGATGAGCTCGGTCAGATGTTGACCGTCTTGAAAATGGAGATTGCGTTGATGATGACCAAGCTCCCTCCGGGTCAAAAACGGCTGCAGGGTAAAATGAAATCGATGTCCCTGTTGATCGATCAAACGATCCAGCGGGTCCGAAAAATCGCCACGGAATTAAGACCGGGGGTGTTGGACGACCTCGGCCTTCCGGCGGCGGTCGAGTGGCAGACCCAAGAATTCCAAAGTCGAACGGGGATCCAATGCCGGCTCACGCTCCACCCGGAGGAGATGACCCTCGACCCGGCGCGCTCCACCGCGATTTTTCGGATTTTTCAAGAGACGCTGACGAATGTGGCGCGCCATGCGGACGCGGACCGGGTCAAGATTCGCTTGGTGGAAGAAGGAGGCCGACTGGTCTTGGAAGTCGCCGATAACGGAAAGGGGATTACGGAAAGTCAAATTTCAAATTCAAAATCGCTTGGAATTTTGGGGATCCGGGAGCGCGCCCTCTTATGGGGAGGGGAGGTTAAGATTGAGGGGGTTCCCGGAAAGGGAACCACGGTGACGGCGCAGATCCCCCTTCCGGAATTCAGCGAAGATGAAGATAAGGAGCGTCATGTTAAAGATCCTCATCGCGGATGATCACGCGATCGTCCGGGAAGGTTTAAAAAGGATTCTCACCGGCGCTTTCGACAAAATCAAGATCGGCGAAGCGGCCGACGCGCCGGAAGCGCTCGAAAAAGTCAGAACGGGCGAGTGGGACCTGGTGTTGCTCGATATTTCGATGCCGGGGAGGGGAGGCCTCGACGCCCTAAAGGAGATTAAAGCCGAGTACCCCAAGCTCTCCGTCCTGGTCGTCAGCATGCATCCGGAAGACCAGTACGCCACCCGGATATTAAAGGCGGGCGCCTCGGGTTACTTGACGAAAGAGAGCTCGCCGGACCAATTGATCAAGGCGATCGAAAAGGTCGCGCAGGGGGGGAAATATGTCTCTCCCTCTCTCGCCGAGAAACTCGCCTTCGATCTGGAGAGAGGGATGGAAGGGACGCCGCATGAAGCCCTTTCCGACCGCGAATACCAGGTGCTTTGCATGATCGCTTCCGGAAAAACGGTTAAAGAAATTTCTGAAAAGCTGTCGCTCAGCGTCAAAACCATCAGCGCGTATCGGGCGAGAATCTTGGGCAAAATGAATATGAAAAACAACGCGGAATTGACCCATTACGCCATTCAAAAACGGCTGGTCGAATAAGTTTGAAGAACCCCGCCCCGGAGGGGGGAGGATGTTTCGCGGGGATGGCGCTCGCTCTGCCTGTTCATCCGATCCCCCTCGTATCTTGTAGGACAAACACCTACAAATCAAGTGGCAAAAATCCTACACAAAAAAAGGACTTCCCCCAATACCTTTAAGGCGGGCCGCGTGGTATCTTGTGAGCAGTTCGGTCAGTCGAGCTAAAAATAACGAGGAGGAAAGCATGTTTGAGAGAAGGAATATCACCAAACGGGAAACAGAGGTGGTCCGTCTTGTGGCGGAAGGTTTCAGAAATAAAGAGGTGGCGCTGAAGTTGAAAATCAGCGTGAAGACGGTCGAAACGCACCGCGCGAACATCATGAATAAATTAGGGCTCCAGAACGTGGCGCAATTGATCCACTATGCGGTCCGAAAAGGGATCATCCATATCAGTCAAGAGGCCTTTGAAGAGGCGCGTAGATGAAAAAGCGTATTCTCGTGGTGGATGATGAGCCGCTTTTACTCGATTTATTGTCTCATCTTTTATCCGCCATGGGATATGACGTGGAGCGGGCCAACAACAGCGGAGAGGCCGCCGGAAAACTGAAAGAGCA
>DATDON010000342.1:0-7058 GCA_035293225.1 Candidatus Manganitrophaceae bacterium | reverse complement strand
AGTTCGCGGCGAAGTAGGTGATCACTCCGGAGCCGAGCAGCAAGACCCCCAAGATGGAAAACGCGAAGGGAAGGTAACGAACGCCGCCCCCTTGCGACTCAACGTGATCGAGGATCGGGCGCCGGCTCTCCGCCGGAACCCACCCCCGCTCCACCCATACGGGAAGCTCTTTTTTTAATCGCTTCAAGAATTTCTGTTCTCTCATCCTCCCCCCTTTCTCCGGACACAACGCCCCTTGCCAAAAAAAGGGGGCCGCGTCAAAAACTTTTTCCAAAATCAGAGAATCGATAGCGCCGACTAGGGAAAATTATACCTGCTGGAGCGATTTTTGGGGGCTGAAGCTGTAACCCTATGAATTGAAATGGTATTTTGAAGCGGTCTTCGGCGGCGAAATTTTTATTCCCGAGAGAGAATAAATTTTTGGATTTCCTCGGAGAGCTCTTGAGGGCGCTCCGCGACGACGGCGTGGCCGGTCTCTTGGAAGATGACCAGTTTGGACTTTTCGATTTCGGCATGGAGACGCTCCTGGAAAGGGAGCGGGATCGCGCGGTCGTGATCGGCGCCGATAATTAAGGTCGGGATTCGAATCTCCCGAAGCCGATGATGAAACTCCGGAATCACTTTTTGATAGGATACCAGGCGGGCCAAGGCCCGGGAGGATCGGAGAATCTCTTCTTTTTCAGGAGGGGTGAGCTTTTGCCGCGCCAGCTTTGCCTTAATTTCCGGGCGATGATAAAACCGATCCAAGGTCTCCTTGTAGGTCAACCCGGAGGGGTTGAGGATCGGGACCCCCGGCAGCCTTCCCCCCGAAGTCGCGATGAGGATCAATTTTAAGATCCGCTCCGGATGAGAAAGGGCGAGCGACAGCCCGACCCATCCTCCCATCGAAAACCCGGCCAGATGACACCGTTGGATTTTGACCGCGTTCAACCAGTCGAGGACAAACGCCGCCAAATCATCGACCCCCTCCATCGATGGAAGGGGGTCCGATTGTCCGAAGCCCGGATAATCGACCGAGTAAACGTGAAACGATTTCTCAAGGAGCGGGACGATCTCTTGATATTCCGTCGCCCGGCCCGCCGATGACGGCAACAACAAGAGAGGCGCCCCTTCACATGCGGCGTCCCCTTCTGCTCCCCCTTCCGAATAGCGAATGACGGCGCCCCGGACGTTGATTTTCTTTTCGTTCATAACGGTTCACTTTAACACTGAACAGGCGCTTTTTCAATCTCTTAGGCTTAAGACAGCGCAGTTTCCCGGTTGACATTTAATATTCCAACGGGTAATATCCATCACGGGAAAAAACATGTCGCCGCACAGGATGGGACACTGCATGGGCCGGTTCCAAATTCATCATATTGCGATACAGACGGCCGATCTTGAGAGATCGTTGCGCTTCTACGAGAAGATTTTGGGGCTCACCCGGATCAAGGAAGAGCGAAGCCCGAAAGGGAGAAGGATCGTTTGGCTCGACTCCGGAAGCGGCCGGATCGAACTCTACAGCGGCAAGCCGGGCCAGCCGCTGGCGTCCGGCTGGAATTCCAATACCGTCGGCCCCCTTTCGATCGGCTTTTGGGTCTCCGATCTGGAGGAAGCGGTTCGAGAACTGGATAAAAAAAAGGCGCCCGTGATCAAGCGGCCATACGAGCCGGTCCCCGGCGAGCGGGCCGCCATGATCCAAGGCCCCGACGGAGAAGAAATCGTTCTCTTAGAGAAAAAGGTAGGACTCTAGAAAAAAATGAACAAGCGAAAAACGAAACGGTATCTCAAAGAAAACTGTCTGGAGATCGTCTGGAAATCGGGCGGCCAGGAATCGACCGGCGTCGCGGTTAATTTAAGCCGCAAGGGGGTCGATATATGTTGTCAGATCCCTCCTAAAATCGGATCCGAAATCTCTATCACTTTTCAATTTGAAGATCAAAAGAAGAGGTTCGCCTTCGAAACGGTCAAGGGGAAGGTCAAATGGACCAAGAAATTGGGTCTCGTCCACACCGGCGTTGAATTCCTCTCGGAACTCAATCAGAAGAAACATCCCCTCATTTCGGCTCAGATTGAGCGGGCTCAGGCGGAGGAAGAGTAGTCGGGGCGGCGGACGGGAGGTTTTCAACCGGCTCGGCGGTTGACGGCGCCTCCTCTATGACCGAGGGGGAAACTTCCGGCGGGAGGGGCGTCTCGGGATATCGTTTTCTCATTCGCCGCCCGATCAGGTCGATCCGCTTTTCAATGTAACGGGTCTCGCGATGGTTTTGGTAATAACGGGGCGCCGGGAGGATCGCCGCCAGGAAAGCGGCCTCTCTCGGCGTCAGATCGGCGGCGCTCTTATCGAAATAATACTCGGCCGCCGCTTCGGCGCCGTAAATTCCCTCCCCCCACTCGGCCACATTCAGGTAAAGCTCCAGGATGCGCTGTTTCGTCAACTTCTTCTCCATAATCCAGGTAATGACCGCCTCATGGGCCTTTCGTAAAAGGGTTTTGCGCCGGGTGAGGTAGAGATTTTTAGCCAGTTGTTGGCTGATGGTGCTCCCCCCCCGCTCAAATGACTTCTCCTCCCAGTCCCGCTCCACGGCGTCTTTAATCGCCTCCCAATCAAACCCGTCATGCTCGTAGAAACGGTCGTCTTCGGAAACAATCACCGCATGCTGAAGATGGGGGGAGATTCCTGAGAGAAACCGCCATCGCTGCCGAACGTCCCGATTTTTCTTTCTCTCAAGCGCCTCCTTTCGGCGCGCTTCGATAAAAGCGGTCGTTTGGGGATTCCTTTTCGCCAGCGCCTCGACGCCGGGAATCAGAAGAAGAAGGTAGAGGGCGAGTCCGCACGGGACCAAAAGCGTCAGCAGGAGAACGATCTTTTTAAATCGCTTCATTTTCAGTTTGAAAGGGGGCGTTTAAAATTACAACTTCGAGATCGCTTCCATCACCGCGTCGACGATCTTCTGGGAGGTCTCCACCGATTCGGGAAGCGAATAATAAGGGGAGAGGTCGAGCGGCGCGCCGTAGGTGACGGAGGCCTGCTTTCCGATCCGCGGGAAAACGCTCCCTTTCGGCAAGATGCGATCGACCCCTCTGATCCGCGTCGGGATAATCTTCCGGGGTCTGGCGTCATAAATAATCTTTCCGACGCCGGCCTTTCCCCGCCGCAACGCGCCGTCCGGCGAACGGGTTCCCTCCGGGGCGATGACCACCACCGAGTTCTTCAGCATCTCGACCATCCTTTCAATCGCCGCCAGATCCCGTTTTCCCCTTTGGACCGGAAAGGCGCCCCAGGTCGAGATGACGCTTCGGACGACCGGAATTTTGAACAGCTCTTCCTTCGCCGGCGCGCGCCACCAGACCGGCGAAAAAAATGGCATGGAAGTCACCGCCAGCGAAAAGGGATCGATCGCCGAGATATGGTTGTAAAGGAACATCACCCCCCGCTCTCCCCGCGCCGGGATATGTTCCCTGCCGTAAACTTTGATGCGGTTGAATCCCTTAAAAATCAAATACCAAAAGGAAAGACCGACCGCGTGCCAGAAATTGGTGAATAAACCCGGACTTTGTCTCATGAGGGCGCCCAATAGACTCGACGCGATTAGGATGAACACGCATAGCGACCGCAATCCTCGCCCTTCTAGGGCGGGGTTAGCGAGCGAATCATCATAAAACGGTTTTTCATCCTTTCGGGTCGAAGAACCTCGCCCCTCTGGGGCGGGGTTCTTCAATATTTGGGGCGGGGCCTTCGCGAAGGGGAAGAGGAAGGCCGTCCCTTCCGGGAAGGCGCCGGATGGGAAAACTGTCTTCTCGGTTTCCGATCGGCGAGAGGAATCGGTTTCGGCGCGACGAATAATTCATCCTCCGGCCACTCGACCGGAATCTTCTGGCCGATGAATTTTTCTATCTCTTCAAGACTCATCACATACGTTTCATCCGCCAGACTCAACGCCTTGCCGGTCGCCCCCGCCCGAGCCGTCCGCCCGATCCGGTGGACATACGCCTCCGTGTCCTGGGGAAGATCATAATTAAAGACCAGGCTGACCCCCTCGATATGCAGCCCGCGCGAAGCGACGTCGGTCGCAACCAGGATTGGAACCTTGAGCCCTTTAAATTGATCGAGCGCCCGCATCCGCTGCTTCTGTGGAAGATCCCCCGTAATCGCCATAGCGGGATATCCCTGTTCGGTCAGCCGGTCCGCCAGCGTCTCCCCCTGGTGTTTGGTGTTCACGAAAATGAGCGCCCGCTCCCAGACCTCTCTTTTCAGCAGGCCCAGCAGCAACGAAAATTTCCTGGCGCGCTCGACATGAAAGAGGACCTGTTCGACTTTCTCCGCCGTGATCTGTTCGGGAGAGACCTCTATTTTAACGGGGTTGTTCATATGCTCATAGGCCAGCTCCATCACGCGGGCCGTGAGCGTGGCCGAGAAGAGCATCGATTGCCGCCGATGGTAGGGGGGGAGACGGCGCAGCATGAAACGGAGGTCGGCGATGAAACCCATATCAAACATCCGGTCGGCCTCGTCGATGACCAGGATCTCCACCCGCCGGAGGTCATAGACCTTTTGTTTGTAATAATCGATCAACCGGCCTGGAGTGCCGACGAGGATATCGACCCCCTCCGCCAGGAGGGATCGCTGCTTTTGATAATCGATCCCTCCGTAGACCGCTTGAATATTAAACGGCGTTGCGACGCCGAGCGCCTTCGCCTCCTTCGCGATCTGAACCACCAATTCACGAGTGGGGGCGATCACGATCGCTCTGGGGGAAGAAATCTTTGGAGCGGGGGACGGCTCGGAACCTAAAAGACGGGTAAAAAGGGCGATCAAAAAAGCGGCGGTTTTGCCGGTGCCGGTCTGGGCCTGTCCGGCCACATCCTTTCCCGCCAGACTTAAAGGAAGGGTCTTCTCCTGAATGGGGGTCAGTTCTTTAAAACCGAGCCGTTCGATTCCCTCGAGCACAGGCGCGGGGAGCGGCAAATTACGAAATTCAACGGGCATATAGCAGTCATCATACCTCGAAACATCTAAAAAAGCAAGCTTCAAAACAAATTCCGCCGAATTTCCGATTTTAAGAAGGAGGTTTTCCGGCGGAATAATTCTGATTGCGCTCTCCGTTTCGTTCATGTTACCATTTTCGGGAACCTGTAGAGCGTCTGCGAGGCATGTCCGAAAATAATGTTCGAAGCGGCGCAGTTCACTTCAACCGCGAAAAATGAAATGAGTCGAATCTTCAAGGAGGAGATGGATGTCCGATATATTGGTTGTCAGTTCGAAGATCAAGAAATTCGTGCGGGAAAAGTCTGAATTCAATACTTCCTCCGAATTTCTCGCGGCTTTGAGTCAACGGGTCGAGAAGATTTGCCTTGAAGCGATCGAGCGGGCCCGAATGGACAAACGAAAAACGGTAAAAGAACGAGACCTGGTCTAGAGAAAGCGCCGGGAAGGCGAACCTTCACGCCTTCCCGGCGGTCGAAAAATCATCTGCAGAGAAACTTATCTTTTAAACCTTCCCCCCAGGTCGTTTTTAAAAAGCCTTTCCGTCATACGCTCTCTTAACTTTCTGCGCGCCTCTTTTTGAAGAGATTCCTCGCGGAGCGCCAACCGAGTCGATCGGGCGTCGCCGGCGATTTCAATCGGAACCAACGCCCGCCCTTCTTGGGTCGGAACCAGGGTTCCGAGGGGAGTATTCTTCACCCTTTGCGAAATCGATTGCGCCAGCTTCATGGCGCCGGTAAATCGATAGGCGCCGCTCAATCCGACATCGCCGTTCGCCGTCAAATCAAAAAGTTCGCTCCTCATGAAAAGAGGATCCAGGCGAATTCGTCCCCCCTCTATTCGAAATTCCCCTTTCGCCGAAGAAAAGGGGGTCTTCCGCTCCTCCGGCGCCTCAACCCCCTTCAACGACTGAAGGGCGTCGAGGGACTCCCTCAACAGACTCACGTTTTTGATCTCCCCGACGCCTACCTCCCACGCTCCCTCCGCCGTCAGCGTTTTCGCAAGCTCACTCCAACTCCCCCCTATCCCCCGCATCTTGAGCTGAACCGACGCCTTCCCCGAAAATAGATCCGGGTTTACCGACGCGAACTGTTTCGCCAACGCCCCGAAAGAAACCTGTTCCAGGGTAAATGCGGTTGAGAAAGGAAAGGTTCCTACCTCCGCCCCGACACGTCCCGAACCGGTGAAATGCCCGCCCCAGATGTCTCCCGCCAAGTTTCGGATCGACCCTCCCTCCCGATCAAAAGCGATTTTCCCGGAGAGGTTCGTCGCTTCGATTCCTTTCACGAGGATCTTTTTCAAGTTAAAATCGATATCGGCCTTTGGGCTCGATGAGGGAGGGGAGGGCTTTGGGGGTTTGGCCGCTCCTCCTCCGGGAGGGGCCGATTGCGGAAGAAGTAGCGCAAGCTCGTCCAGGTCGATTTGCCTTGAATCGGCGTTCAGAATAAGACGGCCCCGCTGAAATCCGCCCGTCAGCCGAAAATCGCTCCCCCCAATCCGGCCTTCCCATTCGATCGTGGAGGGCCGAAGCGCGGGGGTCATCGGCCCCATTTTCCCTCGGAGTTGCAACTTTTTATCGTGCGGCTTCAGATCGGCCTCCAATCGGAGGGAGGCGGTCTTTCCCAAACCGAGATCGGATAGGTAGAGGTTCAGGTTGTCCACCCGGACCGCCTTACCCGCGGAGGAACCCCGAAAGATAAAATGGACGCTTCCGTCTTTGACCCTCACTTTTTCAGCGCCGATCCCGGGGGGAGTCCGTTTCTCCCCCGGGGCGGGAGCCTGCCGCGGGGAAGGCGGCGCTTCCCTTTTTCCCCCCAATGTGGATAGATTCCACTTCCCCTCTTTATTTTGGAGGAATGTCACCACAGGCTTTTGAAAAGTCAGCTCATCGACCTGAAGTTCTCTCCTCAGCAACGGCAGGAGGCGCGCATTGAGAATAATTGAATCGACCTTTAAAAATGCCTCCTCTGAAAAAAGAGGGTCGTCTTGAATGACCACATTCCGAACACGGAGTCCGAAAGGCCAGAGGGAGAGGCGGACGCTTCCTACATCGACCTTTCTTCCCAACGCCTGTTCGATCTGTGGGATGAAA
>DATDON010000341.1:0-5532 GCA_035293225.1 Candidatus Manganitrophaceae bacterium | reverse complement strand
GTCGCCGACCTGAAAGCGCGCTACGTCCAGGGAAAGGTCGGCGATGTCGAGGTGAAGCGGAAATTGGCGAAGGCGCTCAATGAATTCCTGGCGCCGATTCGGGACCGCCGCGCGAAAGTCGACCGGGATGAAAAGGCGATCGACGACCTCCTGACGGAGGGGACCCGCCGCGCCAGGTCCGTCGCCCAAGAGACGATGCGCCAGGTCCGACGCGCGATGAAGATCGACTATCCTTTTCAGGTATAGGAGAACGTTTATGGTATCACGTTCCGACCGAGAGCGGCTCCTCCACCTTCTTTTTGAGCGCGCCTTTCATTATAACGAGACCCCTTCTTTTAAACTGACTTCGGGAAAGATGAGCTCTTTTTACATCGACTGCAAAAAGGTCTCGCTCGATCCGGAAGGGGCGTTTTTGATCGGGGGGGAGATCTTCGACCGGATCAAGTCGCTTCCGGTCGAAGGGGTGGGGGGGATGACCCTCGGCGCCGACCCGATCGCCACCGCCGTCTCGCTCGTCAGCTTTCTCAAGAACAGGCCGATCCCCGCGTTCATCGTCCGGAAAGAGCCGAAAGGGCACGGGAGCGAACGGCAGATCGAGGGCGACCTCGTCTCCGGCGCCCGGGTGGCGGTAGTGGAGGATGTGGTGACCACCGGCGGATCGACGATCCGGACGTTGGAAGTTTTGAAAAAAGAGGGGTACAAACCGCTCAAGGTGATCGCCCTGATCGACCGGAAAGAGGGGGGCGCCGACCGGATCGCGCAAGAGGGGGTCGCGTTCGAAAGCCTCTTTACGATCGACGACTTCATGCGCCTGGAGCGGGCGCGGAAGAAATGAAGGGCGCGCAGTGTTTGACAATCCGTCTACCCTGTTGACAGGATAGATTCCATCCACATCGCCTCTGTCCGTCGCTTTTTGACACGTGAGAAGGACCGTGTTAAGATAGACCAAATTCTAGTCAACCTAAATTGGAGTCTTTTTATGAAAACGCTCTCCCTTTCGGAAGTTAAAATGAAGCTCAGCGGACTGATTGAGACCGTCAGCGCGACCGACGAGGAGATCGTTATTACCAAGAACGGTCGCGCCGCCGCGGTGCTGGTCAGCGCGGACGAGTTTGAGAGCTGGAAGGAAACGATCGCCGTGCGCTCCGACTTGGCGCTGATGGAGGAGATAAAAAAGGGGCTTCGGGGATTAAAACAGAAGAAGGCGAAGCTGTACACTCTGGAAGAATTGTTCCAATAATCCTCTCAAGGCCGGTCTCTGGTGTATAAGCTTCGCGTTCCGGACCCTGTGGTAAAGCTGATTCGTGAGGCGCACCCGCATCTTAAACGGAAACTTCGTCTGTCGTTACAGACCCTCTTATCCGATCCACAATCAGGCAAAGCGCTTAGAGATGAACTCAATGGATTGAGGAGTTTTCGAGTCGGCCGTTTTAGGATTATTTACAGGATTTCAGATAAAAAAGAGGTTGAAATTATAGCGGTGGGTCCTCGCGAGCGTATTTACGAAGAGACCTTCCGGATTGTAAAGCGAGAGACATAAACCCCTCCCAAAACAATCAGGGCTTTAAGAACCAAACCGGCGGAAAAAGAAAGACGTTCCACATCCCCAAAAACCGATTCTCCAACCGCCTTATTTTCAAGAACGATTTCCTCCAAAATTCCTTTTCGAATTTCTCCTTGACACGCCGATCCCTTTTCGCTATATTGGTAGGCAAATGACTACCTATCCTTTAACGCCCAGACAAAAAGAGGTCCTCGATTGGATTCATCAGATGATGGAGCGGCGGGGCTATCCCCCTTCGCTCCGGGAGATCGCGCGCCATTTCGGGATGGTCGGGACCCGCGCGGTGGAGAAACATCTCATCGCGCTGGAGAAGAAAGGGGTCCTTCGAAGAGGAGCGGGGGCGCGGGCGCTGGAAGTCGTCGGACGGGCTTACAGCCGGACGATCCCGATTTTGGGGAGGGTCGCCGCCGGGAAGCCGATCCTGGCGGAAGAGAATCTATTGGGGCGGTTGGCGGTCGATCCTTCGATCGCGCGATGGAAGGAGAGCTTTCTCTTGAAGGTGACGGGGGAGAGCATGAAGGACGCCGGTATTTTAGACGGCGATCTGGTCTTGGTCCGGCCGCAGCCCGACGCCGACTCCGGCGAGATCGTGGTGGCGATGGTGGAGGGGGAGGCGACGGTGAAGCGGCTGATCAAGCGGAAGGGGAAGCTGATTTTGCAGCCGGAGAACCCCGCATTCGATCCGATCCTCATCACCGAAAAAGACGGGCCGGTTCAAATTGTGGGAAAAGTGGCGGCGCTCTTTCGATTGAACATTTGATGACGGAGGCTCTATCCGATGGAAGAGGCGTTGGACGCTCTTTTCAAAGGCCCCCCGCTCTCCCTGCTTTCAGACGCGGCCGGCGGGCTTTTTTTGTTCCACGGCGATCCGGCCCTCTTCGCCCTCGCTCCCCCGCTGATCAGCCGGCGGCTTCATCGCGGCGAGCGGGTCCTCTTTCTGGACGGAGACAACCGGTTCGACCCGTATCCCATCGTGGAATCTGCGAAGAGGGCCGGGAAAGATCCGGAATCTTTTCTCGCTTCGATCTTTGTCGCGCGGGCCTTTACCTGCCATCAGATGGGGACGCTGATCTTAAACCAGATGGCGGCCGGCGCGGCGCGATACCGCCCCCGGTTGATCCTTCTCGCCTCGCCGCTTCAAACGTTTTACGATGAAGCGGTCTCTTATACCGAGGCGAGCCGTCTTTTGCGCCGGGTAGGCGTTCAGCTTCGGCGGACGACGAGGGAAAAGATCCGGATCGTCATCCTCTCCCCCTCTCCTCCGAAAACGGCCCAAAAACGGGCCTCCTTTCTCTCCTTCCTCAAAGAGCAGGCCGACCGGGTCTTCTCGGTCGGCCGGTCCGAAGAAACGCTGTTGATCACGGAAGAAAGACCGGCCGGAGTGGCGCGGCCTCCGCTCCGACAGGCCGCCGAGACAAGAGAGGGTCAATAAATGGGACGAACACTCGCGACCTTCACACAGTTGATCGAGCAGGAGGGGGCGGCGTGGCAATCGTTCCGCCGCGCCTTGCGGCGGGAGGACCAGGCCTTTTTCGACGCCCTCTTCCGCGCGGCCAAATACCATGTCGCCGCGGGGAGCTACGCCTCCAAGGCGAGCCCTTTCGAGGCGATGATGGTGGCGATGTTGATCGAGGCCTACAAGGCGAACGCCCTTCTGGAGAAACGGGTCGCCCGGCTGGAGGCGTTCTTGGAGAAGGCGCCATGAAAAAAGTCCTCGCCGGCTGGATCTTCGACGTCTATCCGATTCAAGGGGGGATGCGCCTTTGGATCATCGACCCGCAAGGAAACAAGCATCCGTTGATCGACCCCTTCACCCCGTCGTTCTATATCGACGGGCCCTCTTCGATCCTTCGCTCCCTCTTTTCATTTCTTTCAGGACTCAATCTTCCCCTTAAGATCAAACCGGCGGAGGGGATAGAATTTTACTCCGGCCGCCCGATCCCCGTCTTTGAGGTCCGGGTCCTCAACCCGCTCCACTTCTCCAAGATCACCCGGTGGATGACCGCTTTTCAGAATAAACTTGACGGGGCGGAGATCTCCCTCTACAACTTCGACATCTCCCTCCCGCAGCTCTATTTTTTCGAAAAGGGGAGCTTCCCCCTCGCCTTCTCTGAAATAGAAGTGGACGCCGAGGGGAGGGTCTTGAGGTTGGAGCCCCGCGACTCGATCTGGAGCGTGGACTATACGATCCCTCCCCTGTCGATTATGACCCTCCGGATGGAAGGGGAGGCGATCCGTCCCGATCAGACCGGGCCGCGGCGGCTGGAGATCGGCGTCGACGGGAAGAGCCGCTGTCTGGAGGGGGACGATGAGGCGGCGCTGATCGAGCAGTTCAACCGGCTCCTGCTTCGACACGATCCCGACCTGATCCTTTCGGAGTGGGGCGATCCCTGCATCCTCCCCCGGTTGATCCAAAGCGCCGCGCGGCAGGGGCTCCCCCTGCCGTTGAACCGGGAGCCGGGGGAGAGGGTCCGGCATAAAAAAGAGCGCTCTTATTTCTCCTACGGACAGATCGTCCATAAGGCCGAGGCCCGCCTGTTGTTGGGGCGGTGGCATGTCGATCTCTATAACTCTTTTATCGTCGGCCAGACCGATTTGGAGGGGCTCTTCGAGTTTTCGCGCCTCTCCAAGATTCCGGTCCAACAGATGGCGCGGACCTCGACCGGAACCGGGATCACGTCGATGCAGATGGACCTCGCCTACCAGGATGGGATACTCATCCCCTGGCGAAAACGGGAGCCGGAGGCGTTCAAGAGCGCGAGCCGGCTCCTCCGGAGCGATAAAGGAGGGCTCATCTACTCTCCCCAGCTCGGCTTTCATGAAGAGATCGCGGAGATCGATTTCGCCTCGATGTATCCGGCGCTCATGTCTCGCTACAACATCTCCCCGGAGACGATCAACTGCCTCTGCTGCCCGGAGAATGAGGTCCCCGAGATCGGCCATCACCTCTGCAGGCGGCGGAAAGGGCTGGTCCCCAGGTTTCTGGCGCCCTTTCTGGAGAAGCGGGCGCGATACAAGGCGCTCAAAAAAAGCGCGGCCGATCCGGCGCTGAAGAGACGCTACGACGCGCGGCAGTCGGCGTTGAAGTGGGGGCTCGTCACCACCTTCGGCTATCAGGGATATAAAAACGCCCGCTTCGGCAAGATCGAGGCGCACGAGGCGATCAACGCCTACGCGCGCGAGAAGCTTTTGGCCGCCAAAGAGATCGCCGAGGAGGCGGGGTTTGAGATGGTCCACGCGATCGTCGATTCCCTCTGGATCAAAAAACCGGGGACGACCGAAGCGGAAGTTGAGGCGCTCGCCGACGAAATTTCCAAGCGGTGCGAGATTCCGATCTCATTTGAGGGGATCTATCGCTGGGTCCTCTTCCCCCCTTCCCGGGCGGACGCGAACATCGGCGTACCGAACCGGTATCTCGGCGTCTTCCGCTCCGGAGAGATCAAGCTCCGCGGGATTGAGGCGAGGCGCTCCGACACCGCCCCGTTTATCAAGAAGGGGCAGATCGAGATGATCGAAATCCTCTCCAGCGCGCGGAACCGGGAAGAGTACGAAGCGCTCATCCCCCGGGCGATGGAGGTCTTTGAGGCCTACCGCGACCGGCTCCGGTCGGGGCGGGTCTCCTTCCCGGAGCTGGCGATCTCCAAATCGCTCTCGCAGTCGCCGGAGGATTATCAAAAAGAGAGCCTTGCGGCGATCGTCGCCAAAGAGCTTTCCGGAAGAGGGGTCCGGCTCCGGCCGGGCCAGAATATCTCCTATGTCATCACCGACGCGAAGGCCAAGGTCAAATCGGAGCGGGCGCGGGCCCTGGGATTCATCGACGGTTCCTGGGGATACGACGTCGAAAAATACGAGACGTTTCTGATCCAAGCGGCGGAAGCTCTTTTTTTCGACGATCCCGCAGAGAGCCTCTCTCGATTCTCTGCCTCCCCCACCCATTGAGTTGACCGGCCGAAAAAATGGATAATATA
>DATDON010000340.1:0-5937 GCA_035293225.1 Candidatus Manganitrophaceae bacterium | reverse complement strand
CCCCCGAAGGGGAAGACGGCTGAGCCTCTCCCCCTTTACGGGCGCTTTCCGAGCGCGGTTCGAACGAGCGTCGGCAATTCCGCGGGGCTTTGGGCCACGAAGTCGGGCGCCTCGCCGGGGCTCTCGACGTAGCCCCAGGCGCACCAGACCGCCGCCGCCCCGAAGGCGCGGCCCATTTTGATATCCGCCTCGGCGTCGCCGATCATGACGGCGCGGCCTGTCGCGGCGTCGAACCCGCAGCGGCTGGCGGCCTCTTGCAGGACCATCGGGTCGGGCTTACACCGGGCGCAGGTGTCTCCCCCGATGACGGCGGCAAAGAACGTGTCTATTTCGAGGGCCTCCAGAAGGCGGCGGGAGATTTTCTCCGGTTTGTTGGTGGCGACCGCCAGGGCGCCGATCCCGTTCAACCGCCCCAGCGCCTCCGCGATGCCCGGATAAAGCTTCGTATCAACAACGACACGCGCCAGATAATCGGCTTCGTAGCCGGTCCGAACCTCGGCGTAACGAGCCTCATTCCCCGCGATATAGTCGTCGAAGCAGGCGCGGTAGAGCGCGTCCATCCCCTTGTTGACCCAGGGGAGGATCGCTTCGTCCGCGCGGCGGGGGAGCCCCAGCCGCGCGCGGACCCGATGGACCACCGCCGCCATGTCGCTCCGGCTGTCTTCCAACGTGCCGTCGAGGTCGAAACAGATCAGGTTCATTTCCCCCTTGCGGCCTTGCGCGCCAAGTCCTCCATGCTCCCGCGCGCGTCCCCATGCTCCGTCACCTTCCGCTCCCCGCTCAACGATCCTTTATAGGCCGAAAAGGGGCGCGAATTGTGACTGATCACCTCATGGGCCAGGCCGCCGGGGATCAGGAGGATATCCCCCCCTTCGATCGTCACCGGAAAGTCGTCGAAGTGGAAGGTGATGGCACCCGAAACCGCCCCCCGGATCTCCGGCTCGTCGTGCGCGTGGCGGCTCCGTTCAAACCAGGGGGCGACGGTCTGAAGATCGTACACGTTGTACCCAAACCGCTTCATCTCTTCGGCGACCCATTCCGCCGTCGGCTCCTCCTTCCGGCCCCATTTTATCAACTTGACCCCGTTCGGAAAGATCGCCATTTTAGACCGCTCGCTCATGCTCGCCTCCTTGCCGGGCCATGATGCCGGCGACTGTTTACCGTTTCAGGTTACGAACATAGTCTTCTTTGACCGGTGAGTCAAGAGGGAATCGATCCGCTCCGATATCGGGATCGATCCTCTTTGAAAATCCGGGGAGGATCGGGTGGAATGACGGGGGCGCCGGAACCGATCCGGTTGCAGGGGTCGAAAAGGATTTGATAATATGATCTAAACCGACGGGGAATCCTGCTTCGTCGAAAGGGCCGAAAAACGGAGCGGCGTCGGTCCCTCAAAACTGGGGGAAATTTCCACGAAGGAACGAAAAAGGGGGAGAGGATGAAGGCGCATTATCTCGGTCATGTGGTCTTTTACGTGAAGGATCTAAACCGGTCGCTGGCGTTCTACCGGGACCTGCTCGGATTTCAGGAGGTGGGGAGGATCTTCGGGGGAAAGGGGGCCGCCCTCACGTCGGGGAGGACCCACCATGAGCTGTTGCTCATCGAGGTCGGCGACGCCCCCGCGCCGCCCCCCGGACGACGGCGCGGTCTCTACCATATCGGGATCAAGATCGGAGACAGCCTGGAGGCGCTTCGGGCGGCGCTGCAAGAATTGGAACGGGCGGGAATTCCCATCAGCGGGATGAGCGACCACACCGTCAGCCAGAGCCTCTACCTTCACGATCCCGATGGGAACGAAGTGGAGCTCTACGTCGACGCCGACCCGGCGATCTGGAAGAAGAATCCCGCGGCGGTGGTCTCGCCGATCAAGCCGCTCCGGTTGTGAGGGGGCTTCCCCTCTCAAGCCGGGGGTCCTGGCGACCCTGCGCGGCGCGGTCTTTATCGGGGACGGCGAGAGGCGTCGAGGCTTAAGATTCCCCCTCCTTGCGTGGAGATGAAGAGGAAGACAAAGCAGTATAGCGCCGCGAGCTCGCCGGTATTTTGGAGCGGAAAGAGCGCCTTGGTCCCATGCGCCAGCCAGTAGGCCGCCGCCATCAAACCGCTGCAGACAAAGGCCGCCTGCCGCGTGAAGAGGCCGACCATCACGAGGGTCCCCCCGATCAGCTCAATCGGCCCGGCGATGGTGATGATGAAGGCCGGCGTCCCCTCCCGCGCCGGGATCGGAAAACCGAACAGCTTCTGCGTCCCATGCCAAAGAAAAAGAAATCCGACCCCTATCCGCATCAACGCGTATGCCTGGGTGTTGAAAAATGCCATGAATGGTTGCATCGGGCGCCTCCTGTTGGACATTCTTAAATCGTTCGTGGTTCGCTTTTCTTGATGATCACAGAAATGGTTTCCGTTTCACCGGAAACCATTCCCTGAAGGTCACGGGAAACTCTCCCTATTCGGGGACCGCCTTAGGCCGGGACAAAGTTCAGCGCCGCGGAATTGACGCCGTAGCGCAGGAAGGGGGGCTCCCCTTTTTAAAAATATTATATCGCCATCCCTTGCCGAAATAAAGAGGAGGGTTCCTTATTGCAATGGTTTCCGTTTCGCCGGAAACCATTCCCTGAAGGTCATGGTTTCCGTTGTTCCTCCAACCATTTCCAGAAGGTCAGGGAGACTTAGAGCCGCTTCGGTCGTTTTCGCCTTCTTTATTCTTGGGACGCGAAGGGAGTTGGACCCAAACCTTGAATCCCCCCAGACGCTCGGACCGCCCGAAACCGATCTCGCCGGAATACTGATCGACAATATCCTTGACAATGGCCAGCCCCAGGCCGTGGCCGACGGCCGATTCGTCGACGCGAACACCTCGTCGGGATAATCGCCGGAGCTCCTCCGGCGCGCAGCCGGGGCCGTCGTCTTCGACGGAAATCAGAATGTCCTTCTCTTCTTCCACCTTCAGGGCCACCTTCCGCTTGGCCCATTTGGCGGCGTTATCCAACAGGTTTCCAAAAAGCTCCAGCATATCTTCCCGGTCGCCGATCACCACATTGCGCGTCGGAAGGGAGGTTTCGATCTCCAGCGGTTTCTCCTGATAGATCTTCGTTAAAGCGTCGATGAGGTGGGGGATCTCGTCCCGGAGGGAGGAGGGCGCGCCCGGCGGGCTCGATCCGGCCAGACGGGCGCGCTTGAGTTCCCGGTCGATCAGATGGCGGACGACCCCCGTCTGTTCGATCAACTCATCGCGCAGATCGGGATGGGCGCGCATCTCGTCGCGATCGGCCAGTTGAAGGAGGAGCGTCAAGGGGGCTTTCAGGGCGTGCGCGAGATTCCCGGTCGCGTTCCGGGAGCGTTTCAGCCGCTGGCCCATCGCCTCCAGCAGCCGGTTGATCTCACGGAGGAAGGGTTTTACCTCATCGGGGGCCTCCTCCCGAAGCTGCTTCATCTCCCCCCGCTCCAACGCGGAGACATCGTCGCGGGCCTTTTGGAGGGGGCGCAAACCGGCCGCGACGATCCATCGTTGGATGACGATCAAGAGGATGAGAACGGCGAGCGAGACCAGACCGTACCGGAGTTGAAACCGCCGGATATCGGCCTCGATCGGGCTAAGGTCTTCCGAGACGGCGATCGAGATCTCCCGGCCCTGCTTTCGAAACCCGCTGTCGAGGACGAGGAGGTTCTGCCCCCGGGGTCCGGGATGGCGAAACAGGTTTTGCGCGCCGACGGGAACGGAAGGGATGGAAAGATCTTGATCCCAGAGTGACCGCGATCGGAGCGCGCGATCTCCGTCGACGATTCGGTAATAATGTCCGGAGAAGGGTCGTTTGTAGACCGGATCTATTTTTTCCGGGTTCACGTCGGGCCCGCCGGCCTCGCCGCCGAAGGTCAAGGCCGCCAGAAGGTTGTCGGCGTCATGCCGCAGCCGCGAGGCGACGTAATTCTCCGTGAGATATCGAATCGAGCCGCTCACGATCAACCATTGCAGGCTGAAGAAAAGCGCCAGGCTGACGATGAGACCCGCGCTGAGCCGTGTCTGCAAGGAGCGCATTAAGGTCGGCCCCGAAAGAGGTATCCTTGGCCGCGCCGCGTCTCAATCCGATCTTGGCCGATTTTCAGGCGGAGGCGTCGGACGAAAACTTCCAGCACGTTGCTCTCTTTGTCCGAATCGAAATCGTAGACATGTTCCATCAGGCGTGTTTTGGAGAGGATCTTGTCGGGATGCGTCATGAAGTAGCGAAGGAGGCGGAACTCGGCGCCGCTCAACGCGATCGTTCTTCCGTCCCGGGTCACGATCGATTGCCGGTCTTCATCCAGGGAGAGGCCGCCGACCGAAAGGGGGCCCCCCGTCCGCGCCTGGCTGCGTCGAATCAGGGCGTTGACGCGGGCGATCAACTCCTCCGCATGAAACGGCTTCGCCAGGTAATCATCCGCCCCGGCTTTAAACCCCTCCACCTTTTCGCGCCAGGCGTCTCGGGCCGTCAGGATGATCACCGGAACTTTATTTCCTTTTGCGCGCCAGTTCCTTAAGACCTCGAGGCCGGGACGCTCCGGCAACCCCAGATCCAGCACGACGCTGTCGTACGGCGCCTCGTTTCCCATAAATTCGGCGTCCACCCCGTTGTCGACGATGTCGACGGCGAAACCGGCTTGGACCAGATCCGCTTTCAGCCCCTGAGCCAGCGGCCGGTCGTCTTCCACCACCAACAGTCTCATGGCCCGTCGTCGAGCTCCTTCCCGATCAGCTCGCCGGTCCGGGCGTCATAGGTCAACTCCCATACGACGCCGGCGTCATCGATCAATTCCAATTCATAAATGAGCCGATTCCCTTTCTCCTCCAGCTCGACCTCCAGGATGCGCCCCGGGTATTTCCGTTGGGCCTTTTCGACGATCGTTTCCAGAGGGAGAATCTCCCCGGCGTCTTTGAGTCTTTTCGCCGTGTCCTGGTCGACTTCGGAGAAACCGACGCCCGCGCGCGCCATCACCAGGAAGAGCGCCGCAATCGCTATTCTCAAAAAAGAGCGCATCGTTTTCCCGCAGAGGCCGAAGATCGACAGAAAATGCCCAATTTCTCCTCGATCTTTTCTCCGGCCCCCGGCCCCTGGCCCCCGTCCTCGCCTTTTAAGATCATTACTCAGTCGTCCCATCTCCCGTAGCCGGGGATGATCACGCTGTTCTCGTGGTAGACCCCCCGATCGGCCTTCGTGTGACAGGCGTTGCAATGGGAGAGCCCCTTCACCTTCGGATTGTCCCGAATCAGGCGAGCCGGGATCTCTTGGTGTTTTCGTTGAATGTAGGGGACCTCCGTAATGCGCGTCGGCGGCTCCTTCCCCCCGAGCGAGCGCATCACTTTGGCCGAGCGCTCGTTTGCGGCGCGATCGGCCGCGTTCGCTTCGAGGTAGGCGGCGATCTCCTTTTGGTCTTGCGGGGCGAGTTCGGCGTTATCGCCGAAATGGTCGGAAAGGCCCCCTACGATCTTCTTCCAGGAGGCCGCCGGCAGCAACCCCGGCTGGTAGGCGAAGTGACAGGAACCGCACTCCTTGGCGTAGAGAGCGTTCGCGACCGGCGCGAGCCCCCCTTTCGCCGTCCCCTCCCCGTCGTCGCCCACGCTGATCCCCAATTGTCCGGCGGCCAGAAACAGCCCGCCGACTAAAATACCGCTCCACAGTTTCGTTTTCATTATAGTCTCCTTTGTTTTCTCTGTAAATCCTAGCGGCTCCGAAGAAAGAGGAGGACGCTTCCTTTCTCCGCCGGCCCGCATTCCCGTCCGAGCGTCCACTTGCAATTGCGCTTGAACCATTTCTCTATAAAGTCGCCGTCGGCCAACCGCTTGGGGTTTGCCGACGGCGCCAGGGGGTCGATCGGCTTTCCCGTCTTGGCGTGCTTCCCGGCGCTTCGGAGATCGGCGGTGTGACAACTGGCGCAGCTTCGCGCCTCGCCCGATTCCCGATCGGT
>DATDON010000339.1:0-2535 GCA_035293225.1 Candidatus Manganitrophaceae bacterium | reverse complement strand
ATTATGGATCATGCAAAACAAATGCCAATGGAGATCCAATACGCGAGCCGGATTGCGAGGAAGGGTGGAAAGAGGATTCCTTTTTTACGAAAAAAAAGTTTGATGCGTCTTGTGAGCGGGGAGGAATCGTCGGATCCGGAGGGTCTATATCCGAGGCGGAAAAGCGCAGCGAACCGGAAAATGTCAAAGCGGGGGAGGGGTCGATTCCTTCACCGGATAGATGAAGTAAAGCATGACGTAAGTGAGGGTGCTGGTAAAAAGGGCGATGACGTAGAGGGTCATGGTGAAGGCCCCGATTTTGCGATGGCGGGTTCCCGCGTCGGGGATCCAATGCTCGATCCATTTTTCCAAAAAGAGAACTGCGGCGACAATTAAAAAGCCGGCGACATAAACGAGGAGCCTGGCGATCGATCCCCACCGGATGAGCGCCGCCGCGCCGAAGATCACCGCCGCGCCCGCCAGAGTATAGTTGAACCCCTTCGATCCCATCTTCAAGGGGTGGGATTTAAGATAGCGTTCCCCCCCTTTTTTAAAAGACGCGCGATAACCGAGAACGATCATATAGACCGCCAAGACCAGTCCGATCGAGATGACAATGATATGAATCGTCAGCATCGGGGTGAAGATATAGGAGTAGACCCAATCCGGCCCCCCGAATCCCTCTTTCCCTTCGAGGGAGAGCGCGCCCAGTCCCCGCGCGAGGTAATAGGCGGTAAAGTAGGCGAGCATCGAAACCATTCCCCACAAGGTCACCAGATGGTGGCGTTGCCCGCGATGATTCGCGGCGGTATACCACCCATAGATAAAAAGAAGGGTAAAGGTCCACGCCATGACCGAAGAGATATCCGCCCCGAAAGTTCCAAATGGGGAAATGAAACCGGGGGCGGCTAGAAATTGTTTCATGAATCTCCTCCTTATATATTGCTATCCTGATATGCCGCTGTCCTGCTTCGATCCTCGGTTAATATTTTATCGCGGTGAAGACCGTGTTTCGCTCGACCTCCGTGATGTAAGCGTATCCCGCTTTTTCCAACCACCCTCGAGCCTCGGCCGCCGAAAAACACCTTCCCTTTTCGGTATAAACAAGAAGGTGGATCGAAAAGATCGCGTTCCAGCCGGGATCGCCGTCGGCCTCATTTAAAAACATATCCTTCATGATGACGATTCCGCCCGGGTGGGTCGCCCGGTAGAGCTTTTGGATCAACGCCGCGTTTTCTTCGGAGGTTTGGTAATGGAGGATATCGGATAAAAAAATCACATCGAATGTTCCCGGAAGCGCGTCCTCATTGAAATTTCCGCCGACCAGACGGATGCGATCCTCCATTTTTTCTTTTTCAATCGATTTTTGGCTGACGTAAAGGGTTTGCGGTAGATCAAAAAGGGTCGCCTGAAGCTGAGGGTAGCGCTTGCAAAAGGTGATCGAATAGGTCCCCGCCCCTCCGCCGACATCGAGGAAAGTTTTGTATCGGGAAAGGTCGATCCGCTGCGCCAAGTCGGGGGCGATCCGCTGCGCCATTCGGTGGAGGACCTTCAAGACGTTCGCTCCGATCTCCGGACGGCTCATGAAAATGTTTCCCTTCACCGCCGGCCGCCCCGACCGGACGATCTCTTCCAGTTTTCCCCAATTCTCCCACTCGGCGTCCTGCAGCAACATCAGCTCGCCCATGTAGAACGGGCTCGTCTTCACCAAAAATTCGGCGACTGCGGGGGTGTTGGCGTAGCGCTCTCCCTGCCGGCTCAACAAGCCGATCGCCACCAGAGCGTCGAGCAGCCGCTCCAGAAAGGGAGGGTCGGCCTTGATCGACGCGGCGATCTCCTTTGCCGTCTTGGGGCCTCCCGACAGGGGGGTATAAATGTCGAGCTTGACGGAGGTGAGGAATATCTTCGCTTCCCAGTAATAGCCGAGCTGAAAGAGAGAAGGCGCCGAGACTTGCCGACCCATCAAAAAACTCCATTGTTTGAGAACTAGGAGGAGTATATAAGGGAAGAATGGAAAGGTCAAGGCGCGAGGCGATTCTCAAGGCGCCCCGTCTCCGTCGGAGGATATTTTTCAACGATGTTGAACTTTTTTATTTTCCAGCGTCCGTTTTCCCGGATGAGCTCCCAGAAAAGGAGCGATTTTTGTTCGACGGTTTTATCCTTTTTTTGATAGCGGGCGGTCTGCATCAATGAGAGATCGGCCTTTTCTCCTTTGACCTTCAGCTCAAAGATTTCAAAGCGAACCCGGCGCGGAGGGGCCTCTTTAAAAAGCTCCCGGATCTCTTCTTCGAAACTTCCCCGGCCGTTGGAGACATCTTTTTTGTGAAGGGTCATATTTTGGCTTTCATAGGCGCGCCGTTGGCGCTCGATCAGCGCGCGAATCCTCTCCTCGTTGGTCGGGGGGACGGCGGGCGGGGCGGGCCGGTTTTGAACCGGTGGGACCGGCTCGGCGGGAGGGGAGACTTCCGCGACGGCCGGTTGCGCCCTTTCGCCCTCGGTCGGGTCTGGCAAGGGCGCCGGCGCCGCCTCCGATGGGGGGGCGCCGGGGGGAGCGGC
>DATDON010000338.1:0-4667 GCA_035293225.1 Candidatus Manganitrophaceae bacterium | reverse complement strand
AAGGGTATGTACCACAACGGGTTGAGGCTGTCAAATTTATTTGAATTTACAAAAACAATAAAGGGTTCGATGAAATCGAGTTTTTAATCGAAAACGGGGCGTCGATTTTATTTTTTAACCGGGTCGTGGTATTCTAAGCGCTCTATCTTCAACTGGGTTTCTCATTATGTCCCAAAAGTAATTAAATATTTTTTTAATTAAGGATAAGGCCTGGAAAATCGGAAGCCCTTTACCCCCGCGCACTCTCTCTACACAACTTGATCCCGCTACAATCGACTCTCTTCCCCAACACTATCCGAAGGCCTCCCCCTCTCCTTCCGGCTTGACAATATAGTTGAATGTTGTACGATTCGTTAAAAGATGGGGGTTTGATGCGGCCGGGACGGCCTCAAAATAGACTTCAGAATATCGGGATATTGATCGGAACGCGGCCGGAGGCGATCAAGCTGGCGCCGGTGCTGCGCGCGCTCGAGCGGGCTGATCTCAAGCCGAAGGTGTTCGTCACCGGACAGCACCGTGAGCTGTTGACCCCGATCCTTGCGGAGCTGAATATCGTTGAAACCGAGAACCTCCATGTGATGGAAAAGGACCAATCGCTGGCGGCCCTCTCGGCCCGGGTTTTGGTCGGAACGCAGGAGCTCCTCCGGCGCCATGAGACGGAGCTTCTGATCGTTCAGGGGGACACCACGTCGGTCGCGATGGGGGCGTTGGCCTGTTTCTACGAGGACCGTCGGGTGGCGCATGTCGAAGCGGGATTACGGACGCATGTCCGGAGGAATCCTTTTCCGGAGGAGATGAACCGAAGGCTGGTCGCCTCCCTTGCCGATATTCATTTCGCGCCGACCCCTCAGGCGAAAGAGAATCTCCTGAGGGAAGGGGTCCAGGCCGAAGATATTCATCTGGTGGGAAATACCGTTGTCGATATGCTCTTCCATGCCCGCGACCATCTCATCGGAAAGCTTCCACCCGATCCCGAACTGGAAAAAATCTTTGCGGGGGGGAAAAAGATCGTCCTGGTCACGGGGCACCGGCGCGAAAGTTTCGGCGCCGATTTCGCCGCCATCTGTGACGGGATCCGCCGGATCGCGTCGGCCTTCCCCGGAAAAATTGAAATCGTTTATCCCGCGCATCTGAACCCGAACGTCCAATCCGCGGTGGTTCCGGCCCTCTCTTCGACCCCCAATGTCCGCCTGATTCAGCCCCTTTCCTATCTCCGGTTCGTCGATCTGATGCTTCGATCCAAATTGATCATCACCGACAGCGGCGGGGTCCAGGAAGAAGCGGCGTCGCTCGGCGTTCCGGTTCTCGTGACGCGGCGCACAAGCGAGAGGATGGAGGCGGTCGAAGCGGGAGTCGCTCAACGGGTCGGGCCGGACGCTGAACGGATATTTGAGGCGGCGCGCGAACTTTTAACGGACGACGCGGCCTATGCCAAGAGGGCCGTTCCCACCCCTCTCTTCGGAGACGGCCGAGCGGCCGAGCGGATCGTTGAGATCTTGTTGAAAGGTAATAAATGATCGATCCTTCCTTGTCTCATGTCGAAAAGAGGCCTCCAAAGGCGCGGAAGGTCTATGTGGTGCTCCCGGCCTATAACGAGGCGCTGCGGATCGGCAGGCTGCTCGACCGGATCGATGACGCCATGCTGGAAGCGGGGGCGCCGTACCGGGTGATATTGGTGGATGACGGAAGCCGTGACGCGACGGAGCGGATCGTTGAGGAGCGTGGCGCCCGGATGCCGATCACCTTCTTGCGGCATCCGGTCAATTTGGGCTTGGGGGCGACCATCCGGGACGGGCTGATCGCCGCGACCGAAGCGGCGGCGGGCCGGGATATTATTGTGACGATGGACGCGGATGACACCCATACCCCCGGTCTGATCCTTCGCATGACCAGGATGTTGTCTGAAGGACACGATGTGGTCATCGCCTCCCGTTATCGGCCGGGCGCCCGGGTGGTGGGGGTCCCTCTCCTCCGCCGTTTTCTCAGCTATGCGGCCTCGATCCTCCTCCGGATTTTTTTCCCGGGGCAGGGGATTCGGGATTTTACCTGCGGTTATCGCGCTTATCGCGCGGAGGTGATTCAGGAGGCGATTCGCCAATATGGAAAAGATTTTCTGGACCAGGACGGCTTTCAGTGCATGGTCGATATCCTTCTCAAACTTCGAAAAATGAACCTGATATTCGGCGAGGTTCCGATCATCCTCCGGTATGATTTCAAGGAAGGAGCAAGCAAGATGAGGGTCTTTCGGACCGCCCGGAAGACCCTCCTTCTGATCTTCAAGAGAAGGTTGGGTCGATGATCCTTTCCACCGATCCGCTCTTTGAGCGGGAATATTTTGAGAAGTATTACACCGATTACGCCCTTCAAAACCCCCCCCGGAAGATGCGGTTTTACCGCGCGTTGGCCGAGCGCGCCGCCGAAGGGATCGAACGCCCCCGGATTTTAGAACTCGGCTGCGCCTTCGGCCTTTTCCTTTCGTCGCTCAATCCGTCGTGGCGGCGCTATGGGTTGGACGTCAGCGAATTTGCGATCGATCGGGCGCGCCGGGCCGTCCCGGACGCGAAGCTCTCCGTTTCGAGCGCCGCGGAAATCCCTTTCGACGATTCTTTCGATATCATCGCCGCATTCGACGTCATCGAGCATCTTCCCGATCTTGAAAAGGCCGCTCTGTCAGTGAGGTCGAAATTAATCCCCGGCGGGTATTTTATTTTCGTCGTGCCGGTATACGACGGCCCGACCGGGCCCCTGATTCGCCTTCTGGACAGAGACCCGACCCATCTGCGCAAAGAATCACGCGACTACTGGCTCGATTGGGCCCGGGGGCGTTTTCAAGTCATCGAATGGCGCGGTATCTACCGTTACTTGCTCCCGGGGGGGTATTATCTGCACCGGCCGACCAGAATGTTTCGACGGTATACCCCCGCGATCGCCGTCATTGCCAGGAGAGGAGAGACCGATTAAGACGGCGTCCCGAAAATCAGAGAAACGGCGGGCGAAAGACCGGGGGTCCAAAACGGCGCCGTTGGACAATCAACCCGGCGCCGCGCGGAGCGTCGCGTGGATTTCGGCGATCCTCGCGACGGCGGCTATTTTCCTCCTCCATATCCGGTTTATGAATCACGCCGGCGCCCTCTGGCGCGACGAGGTGAGCATGATCGACCTGGCCGGGGCCCCTTCCCTCGGAGAACTCTGGCGTTCGCTGGAATATGATTCCTTTCCGGTTCTTTCGTTATTGTTGACGCGCCTCTGGTCGGGAACAGGCTGGGGAGCGTCCGATTCGGGGTTGCGGGGTTTCGGGCTGCTGGTGGGGGTCGCTATCCTCGGGGCCCTTTGGTTGAACGCCCGGCGCCCAAGGCGCTCCCCGCCGGTGATATCGCTCCTCCTTTTTGGATTGAGCCCGCTCGCCATCCGGGTGGGGGACGCCGTCCGACCGTATGGTCTGGGGATTTTTTTCATCTTACTGACATTCGGTCTGGTATGGCGCTTCGTTGAAAAGCCGACCCCGGTGCGATTTGCCGCCGCGTCGCTCGCCGCCGTCTTGAGCGCGCAGTCTCTCTATCAAAACGCGTTTCTGATCTTGGCGGTCTGCTTGGGAGGGATGACGGTCACACTCCGGAACGGGATGTGGAAAAGGTCTGCCGCCGTCGCGGGGATCGGTCTCGCCGCCGCGCTCTCCCTTGTTCCGTACCTGGGGATCATAAAAAAGGCCCAAGACTGGGCGATCTTGAACCAATCGCCGGTCGATTTGGAATTGATCTGGGGGGTCCTTTCGGAGGCATTGAGCGCTCCAGCCCCTTTTATGCTCTGGGTCTGGGGGGGGCTTTTCATCGTTGGTTTTTTTATCCCCGTTTTTTATTTTTTTAAGCCTCCTTCCGGCGCTTCCGAGCAAGAGGCGGATATGGCCCTCTTTGGCGCGACAACGATGGTGACCGGCGCCGTCGGATTTATATTTTTCCTCGAATGGGCCGGCGTTCCCCCTCAACCCTGGTATTTCCTTCCGATGATGGGGGTGGCCGCGGTCTCGGTTGACGCGATCCTCTCCGGAAAAATGGAACGGAGCGTTTGGGGGCCGGCCTTCTCACTTCTGATGATCCCCTTTCTGCTCTTCCCCGTCTGGCAAAAGGTTCCGATGCGGCAGACCAATATTGATTTAGTCGCGTTCAAACTTCAAGAGTCGGCCAAGAAAGAGGATATGATCGTGCTGAGCGACTGGTATTACGGCGTCAGTTTTCAGCGGTATTACAAAGGAGAGGCGTCGTGGGGCGCCATCCCGCCGATCGAAGATCTGACGATACACCGATATGATCTCCTCAAGAAGCAAATGGCCTCTCCCGATCCGATTCAACCGGTGCTGTCCAAGATCGCCGAGACGTTAACCGCCGGAAACCGGGTCTGGCTGGTCGGGCTTTTTCCGGCCGTTCAAATGGGGGAAACGCCGATCCCGCTCCCGCCCGCCCCCCATCCGGAATACGGCTGGAACAACGGTCCCTATCTCTGGAGTTGGAAGAGGCAGGCGGTCCATTTTATTCAATCGCGCGCCGACGAAGCGGAATTGTTCTCGGCGCCGTTGGAGACGCCGACCAATCAATTTGAAAATCTCCCGGTCGTCGTGGTGAAAGGATGGAAGCCTTGATGAGTAACACCAATTGTTATATTGTGTTCGTAGA
>DATDON010000337.1:0-6895 GCA_035293225.1 Candidatus Manganitrophaceae bacterium | reverse complement strand
AATGCCGACCCGTTATCGTAATGAAAGAGCAAAACATCACCCTCCCCTCCCCCTCCCATCACAGGATGGAACACTGCATGTGAGGGAGGGGAAGCAGGAAGCGTTGGGGAAACCCACGCTAAACCCGGATGAACCTTATTTTCGTCCGGCCTTAACGGGATAAAACAATATCCTTCAGCACCTTGCCGCGCGGCCCCAGCGGATCGAGATCTTTGCCGTCGAGGTTGACCCGGATCCCTCCCGCGTTTCCCACCGTCAGGAGAAATTTTTCTTTCGCCTGCCACTTTATTTTTTCGCTCGGTTGCAGGAGGGCCTCCTTTGTCTCCGCGCCGTCGATGGTCACCTGCACCCACGAAGGCTCCACCGCTTCGATCCAGAGAACCAGCGGTTTGAGAACCGCTTCTTCCTTTGGTTTTAGGTCTTCTGTTTTTAAGTCTTGCGGGAGGGGGGATGGAGATGAAGAGGGGGTTTTCAACTCGGCGGGGTTGCTTTCGGCGCCGGCGGGGGTTTCCGGAACCGGGGGAGGGAGCGCCGGCGCCGCGTTCTCCGGCGCGGCCGTCGAAGGGGTGGGAACGCCGTCTTTTCGATTTGGAATAACAAGAACGAGAATCAAAAGAAAAAAGATGGCGCCCCCCACTAAAAGAATGGCCCAGGAGGGAAAAGAAAGCCGATCGGGCTGTTTCACCTGAATATAAGACGGGGCGTGATCATTTGTTTCCGGCGCAGGGGAAGGTTCAGGCTCCTGAACCAGCTCGGAAAATCGCTGGAGGATGGGCGATTCATCCAGCCCAAGAGAGCGGGCGTAGCTTCTTAAAAATCCCCTCGCGGACACCTGATTCGGAAGCTGGTCGAACTGGTTTTCTTCAATCGCCCGGATAAACCGAACCCCGATCCGGGTCCGAATGGACAGCTCTTCGACGGCGATCTTCTTCGCCTCGCGCTGCTGTTTAAGAAATTGTCCTAAGTCTTCCATCACCGGCCCCGTTTAACGAAGCGCTTCTAAAAATTTGCGGGACTCCTCCGCTTGTTGGCTTTTTGGAGAGAGATCCACCACCTTTTTGAACGCGACGGCCGCCTGCTCCTTTGCCCCTTCCTTCAAGTAAGCGAAGGCCAAATTGTAATGAGCGTCGAGATAATTCGGCGCCAGGCGAATCGCCTCTTGGTATGAAGAGACGGCGTCTTTTAATTTCCCCGCCTGAAAATAGGCCTGCCCCCTCGCGTTGTGCGCGACCACGTTATTGGGGTCCACTTTCAACACATTCTGAAATTCACGGATCGCGTCGTCATACCGCTTTTGATTCAGGTAGACGAGGCCGAGGTTCAGGTACGGCTTTTCGGGGGTGTCGTATTGCTGATTTTTAAGGGCCTCTTGATATTGGGTGATCGCCTTCTCCCATTTGCCCTGAGCCTCATACACCTTCCCCAAATAGTTATGCGCCTCGGAAAACTGAGGATCGATGGAAAGGGCTTTTTGAAACGACGCCGTCGCTTCCTTGTAGTTTTCCTGCTGAAAAAAAACGTGTCCCAGGGCGTACTGCGCGTCTTTGCCGTCCGGATCGATTTCCACCGCCTTTTGGAACTCAACGTACGCCTTCTGAAGCAAATTGTCGTTGAGATAGGCGATTCCGAGCTTGTAATGCGCGGACGCTTCCTTTTCTTTTTTGATCCGCGCTTCCGTCATGCCGCATCCGAACCAAAGAGGGAGCAGAATTAAGATCGTGACGCTTTTCCAATTCATCCTATCGACCTTCCTTTTGTTCGTTAATCGTTAAACGTGAAACGTTAAACGTAAAAGATAAAACCAGGTCTGTTTTTCACGAATAACGAATAACGAATAACGAATAACGTTTAACGTATCACGTTCCTTTTCAAATATTCTCGAAAACGGTCAGCGCTTTGAATTCTTGATACCGCGCCGCAATCTCCTCTTTCGTCAACGACCGCATCCGATCGAGGCTGAACGATTCGACGTTGAAAGAGGCCATGACGCTTCCATGAATGACCGCCTGGCGAAGGGCCCCGTCGCCGAGATCGCCGTTTTGAGCCAGGTATCCCATAAACCCGCCGGCGAAAGAATCCCCCGCGCCGGTCGGGTCGAAGACGGTCTCCAACGGAAAAGCGGGCGCGGCGAAGGTCGTTTTGCCGTTGAACATCAACGCCCCATACTCGCCCCGCTTGATGATCAGGGTTTTCGGTCCGAAGGAGAGAATCTTTTTCGCCACCTTGACCAGGTTGAATTCGCGCGCCAGCTCCCGCGCCTCGCCGTCGTTGATGATGAGGATATCGACGGCGCCGAGGGTCTTAATCAGCGCATCCCGTTTTCCTTCAATCCAGAAGTTCATGGTATCGCAGGCGACCAGCTTGGGGCGCTTGACCTGATTCAACACGTCGAGTTGAAGCTCCGGATCGATGTTGGCCAAAAAGACGAATGGGGAATCGAGATAGGAGGACGGCAGTTTGGGGCGAAAAGACTCAAAAACGTTCAACTGCGTTTCAAGGGTCTTGGCCTCATTGAGCTGATAACCGTATTCTCCCCGCCAGCGGAAGGTCCGTCCCGGCCGGCGCTCCAGCCCTTCGAATTGAATCCCCCGGTCCTTTAAAAATGTGAGATGCGCCTCGGGAAAATCTTCCCCGACCACCGCCACCAATTTGACCTTTGTAAAATAACTTGCGGCGGTGGAAAAATAGGTGGCCGACCCCCCCAAGACCTCCTGGGCCTCGCCGAAAGGGGTTTTGACCGAATCCAACGCAACCGAACCGACCACCAAAAGACTCATCTTCTCTCCTCTCAGGAAATTATAAACAACTCTTGACGGGGCCGCTGTTTTTATCCAAGGCGCCGGCGAGCGCTTTCGAGAGATTCCGGCCGGCCAAGATGAAAATATCTTCGACCCGGACCCGCTCCCGACCGGACGTCTCCGTCGCTTCCGCCACGCTCTTTCCGATCCAGACCGCTTTTCCGCAAAGGCTGTCCCAAATCTCCCCTTGCAGAGAGACGCGCTTTTGTATCTCATCGGGGATCATGTTCGGTCCGGAGGAGAAGACCGATATCTTCCCTCCCACGCTCCGCTCCCCTTCCGGCGTCATCCGCGCCTCGGTCCGTTTGTCCATCGCATGAACCCGGCCGATGAGGAGATAGCGGACCCCCTCCAGATCGCCCCATTGTTTCAATTGGCCCGGATCCATCGACCGGCGTTCTTCGTAATTCTTCACGAAGGATCTGTATTCGGCCTCCTTATCGGAAGAGACGATCTTTTCGACGGCATCGGAGCGGGGAATCACCCGCGTCTCAGGGAAAGAGGCGCGAAGCCCCTGGAAAATTTCGTAGGCCGCGTTTTGTCGAACCCCTTCCGGCGCCCCTTCCGATAAAATGGCCAGCAGGGCAAGCCCCCCTTTTTGAAGGCTCTCGCGGGAAAACTCCGGCGCGGCGAATTCGGTCTCCTGACGCTGTTCGATGGGGGAAGAAGCGACGGGAGAGGCCGCGCACCCCATGAATAAAATAACGCTCCAGATGAGACCGACATCCCTCCACGCCGTCTTCATGAAACATATTTTCCGATGAGGAGATTCAAATTTTTCTTGATCTTTTTCGGAATCGCGGCGGGAGGGGTGATGATCGCGTCTTTTAAGGCGCGCGGGCAGGGGCAATTCCGGTCAAAGCTCATGATCTGAACGGCGCCTTGAATGATTTTCTTTGAAAGGGCCACGTTTTCTTGAAGGGTCTTCAGGACCATCTCGACCGTCACCGGCTCCTCTCCGACATGCCAGCAATCATAATCGGTCGCCAGGGCGAGGGTGACGTAGCAGATCTCCGCCTCCCGCGCCAGCTTGGCCTCCGTGGCGTTGGTCATCCCGATGACATCGACCCCCCAGCTCCGGTGGACCCTCGACTCGGCGCGGGTCGAAAATTGCGGCCCTTCCATACAAAGGTAAACCCCTCCCCGGCGGAGGGTCGCCCCGGTCGCCCGGCCGGCGTCGTAAACAATCCCGGCGAGCTCCGGGCAGACCGGATCGGCGAAGCTGACATGGGCCACGATCCCCCCTCCGAAAAAAGTCGCCTTCCTCCCTTTGGTCAGATCATAAAACTGATCGGGAATGACGACGTGGCCGGGAGCGATCTCTTCTCTCATGCTCCCGACCGCGCTCACCGATAAAATCCGCTCGACCCCCAACTTTTTCATGGCGAAGATGTTGGCCCGGTAATTGATCTCCGAAGGGAGAATCGCATGTCCTTTCCCGTGCCGCGCCAAAAAGGCGACGGGAACCCCTTCGAGAGTCCCCAAGACAAATCGACCCGACGGTTTTCCGAAGGGGGTGGAGACCGAAACTTCCCGGACCTCTTTGAGAATCTCCATCTGATAAAGACCGCTCCCGCCGATAATCCCGATCCGGGCCTCCGGCCGTCCGGGCGCCTTCTTCTTATCCGATCCAATTTTCCGGGCCATTTCCCTCTCCAGCTTTTCAATCGGCGTCCGATCAAAATAGGCCAAAGTCATCCGTTTATCGGCGAACCACGCCGGATTATAACATAATTCGGTAATTCTTCAAGTGTTTAATCCGGTCCGCCGTCTCCTCCGCGGTTTCTCCGTCTTTTACATCGATCCATTCGATTCGAGGATCGGCCTGAAACCAGGTCATCTGCCTTTTGGCGTAGCGGCGGGTATCCCGCTTCAGGAGAGAGACCGCCTCTTCCAACGTCCGCTCCCCCTGGAGATAGGGAATCATCTGCCGATAGCCGAGCCCCCGCATCGATTGGAGCGAGGGAGAAAGGCCGCCCGCTAAAAACCGCTCCGTCTCCGCGGCCAAGCCGTCCGCGACCTGCCGGTCGACGCGCGCCTCGATGCGCCGATAAAGGTCTTCCCGCTCCCGCCTCATCCCCACCATCCGGAACGGGGGCGCCGGCGACGCTTCAAAACGGTGGCGATCGTGAAAATGGGAGAGAGGCCGTCCGGTCAGATGAAACACCTCCAGCGCGCGGGTGACCTTCGGGATATCCCGAGGATGAATTCTCCGGGCCGCGTCCGGATCGACCTCGGCCAGCAGGCGATGGAGCGTCCCCGCCTCCTCTTTTTCCCGCTCGGCCCATTTTTGACGCAGGGCCCAATCGGCCGGCGGCCCCTCCCACAGGCCGTACAACAGCGCCTTGATATAAAGGCCGGTCCCCCCCTCGATGAAGACCGCTTTTCCTTTCGCCTCCATTTCGGCCGCTTTGGCCTCTGCGAGTTTTTTATAGGCCCCCGCCGAAAAAGATTGATCGGGGGAGACGACGTCGATCAAACGCCGCGGGACGCGTCTTCTCGATTCGGCGGAAGGCTTGGCCGTGCCGATGTCCATTCCCCGGTAGATCTGCCGGGAGTCGGCGACGATGATCTCCGTCCCAAGCGCCGGGGCCAACCGTTCGGCCACCGCGCTCTTGCCGACCGCCGTCGGGCCGACCAGAAGAAACCAGGGCGGCCGAGGGGAGGCGGAATCGGGCGCCGGATGTAAAAGTCGCTGATCCAAAGCCGGACGCCGCTTCATCGCCTCCACCCCTTTATTTTCTGCGGAAGAGTTTTTCAAGCTCCGGCAAGGGATACTTGATGAAAACCGGCCTTCCATGCGGACAGGTGGGGGGGGTCTTTCTCTCAAAATAGGTCGTCAGGAGGGCCTTGATCTCCTCGGACGTCAAGGGCTGGCCCGCCCGGACCGCGCCGTGGCAGGCCATCGAAGCGATCATCTTCAGGATCGGCTGTTCGGCTTGAGAGGAAACCTCCAATTCGGCCAGCTCTTCCGTCAGATCGAGCAGAAACGATTCGATCGAGACCTTCGTCGCCAGCGCCGGGACCTCCCGGACCAGAAACGTCGTTTCGCCGAACTCTTCTATCTTCCAGCCGAACGCCTCCAGCATTTTAAGGGCGTCCCTGAGGATACCGGCCCTTTGCAAAGGGAGGTCGATCTGCTGCGGGACGAGGAGCGGTTGGACGGCGCCCGGACCATTTCCGGAAACCCTTCGCTCCAAAAAGTGCTCGTAGAGGATCCGCTCCTGGGCCGTGTGCTGGTCGATCACGGCGAATTCGCCGTCGATTTCAGCCAGAAGAAAGGTCCCGTAAATCTGCCCCAGCGGCCGGATCAACGGGAGGCGTGAAATGCCGAGCCCCTCCCCTTGCGGCTTCTCCGCCCCCCGGCCGGCCGGTTCGGCCAGATACGACGTCTTCGCCTCCTCCACCTTTTCAGGCCATCCCGCCCAGGGAGATTGAAGGCCGGACGGAGAACGACGGGCCTCTCCTCCCGAACGACCTTCGGAAGAAAAGGCCCGGACCTCGTTAGAATCGGCGCCCCGCAAGATCGTCTCCGACGAGAGCGCTTCCCGGATCATTTTTCGGACCGCTTGATGAATCGGCTCCGCGTTTTGAAATCGGACTTCCCGCTTGGTCGGATGGACATTCACGTCGACCCGGCCCGGGTCGATGGAGAGGAATAGAACAAAAAAAGGATGCTCCCCTTTCATCAAATAGGCGCCGTAGGCGTCATAGACCGCGTGGGTCAGGAGCGGACTTTTGACGGGACGCTGGTTGATGAAAATATACTGGTCTTTCCGATGATTTCTCCGCAGCGGGGGGCGCGACAAGAAAATATCAAGGGAACCGGAGGGCGCCGTCTCTTCCGAAACGGCGAACGGAGATTCGCCGTGGGCCTCCAGCGTCTCGTCGGAGAGCGATTCTCCAAAAAGTTGAAGGATCCGGTCTCCCAAACTTCGGACGGCGGGGACGTCGATGAGGCCCTTCTTCTCGTGTGAAAGGCGAAAATGAATCATCGGATGAGAAAGGGCCGATTGGAAGACGACATCGCTGATATGGGAGAGTTCGGTCTGCGTCGACTTCAGAAATTTCCGCCGCGCCGGGGTATTGTAAAACAG
>DATDON010000336.1:0-5387 GCA_035293225.1 Candidatus Manganitrophaceae bacterium | reverse complement strand
TCGACCTTCACCCCTTTTTTCTTCAACTCTTCGACCGCGCGTTCGATTTCCGACGGCTCGCCGGTCAGCTCCAGATCGACCCAGCCTGTTTTTTCGGTGACGTCGGCGCGGCGGATGTTGGTGATCAATTTATAGTCCCGGCCGATCTGATAAATAATCGGCTCTCGAATCTTCTCTTCAGGAAAGGTGATGTGAACTTTTAGACTGGCCAATGACTCCTCCCTTGGTCTTCGTTAATCGTGAAGATAAAGAAATAAATAATAGAGGAGGTTGTTCTTGTCTTGGGTTTTCACGTTTAACGTTTAACGTTTAACGAATAACGTTTAACGTTCCCTCTCTCCTCCCGCGATGGCGGGGATGATCGACACCTCATCCCCTTTTTTAACCGGGGTCTGAATCCCTTGACGAAACCGGATATCTTCTTCGTTGATGTAGATATTGACGAATCGGCGAAGCTCCCCCTGCTCGTCGCAAAGACGCTCCTTGATGCCGGGATATTCTTTTTCCAACGCGCCGATGAGCGCCGCGATGTTTTCTCCCTGCGCCGTCACCTCCCCTTGGCCGCCGGTCAATTTGCGCAAAGGGGTCGGGATGCGGACCTTGATCATGAATCTCCTCCTGCCGATACCTTCGCCTCTTTCAAGGCCTGTTGAAAGCTCATCAAGCTCGGCTGAATCAGCCACGGAACGCCGACCGCCGGCGCGACCGCCTCTTGGGTCTTCAGCCCGTTCCCGGTGATGTAGGCGACGATTGATTCTCCCTTTTTGAGAATGCCCCGTTGGGCGAGTTTTTTCAGGACCGCCACCGTGACCCCGCCGGCGGTCTCGGCGAAGACCCCCTCCGTCCGGGCGAGCAGGAGCATCCCCTCCACCACCTCTTCGTCGGTCGCATGCTCGATGATCCCGTCGCTTTCGCGGGCCACTTTGAGGGCGAAGACCCCGTCCGCCGGGTTGCCGATGGCGAGCGATTTGGCGATCGTCTTCGGCTTGACCGGCCGGATGAAGTCCCGATTCTCTTTAAACGCGCTCGCCACCGGGGAGCACCCTTCCGCCTGCGCGCCGTGAATGCGGGTCGCCGCGCCGGAGACGAGCCCGAGCTGTTCAAACTCTTTAAACCCTTTGGAAATTTTCGTCAGAAGCGATCCGGAGGCGATCGGGACGACCACATGGTCGGGGGTCCGCCATCCGAGCTGCTCCACCGTCTCGTAAGCGAGGGTCTTCGATCCCTCCGAATAGTAGGGGCGGATGTTGATGTTGACGAAGGCCCACGGATATTCGCCGGCGATCTCGCTGCAAAGCCGGTTGACGTCGTCGTAATTTCCCTGGACGGCGACGACATTCGGCTTGTAGATCAGATTCCCCAAAATCTTTCCCGCTTCCAGGTCGGAAGGGATGAAGACGAAGCATCGCAGCCTCGCCTCGGCGGCGTGGGCGGCGACCGAGTTGGCCAGATTGCCGGTGGAGGCGCAGGCGACGGTGTCGAATCCGAGCTCTTTGGCGCGGGTGAGGGCGACCGCAACGACACGGTCTTTAAAGGAGAGGGTGAGGCAATTCACCGTGTCATTTTTGAGATAAAGCGCGTCGAGCCCCAATGTTCGCCCCAGATTCTTGGCGTGGATCATCGGGGTGAATCCGGCGTTTAGGCCGACGGTCGGCTCCCCCTCGATCGGGAGAAGGTCTTGATAGCGCCAGAGGCTCTTGGGCCCCTGAACGATTTTTTCTTTGGAGATCCGGGTCCGGATGAAGTCGTAGTGGTAGGAGACCTCCAGCGGGCCGAAGCAGAATTCGCAGACATGGAGCGCCTCCGCTTCATACTCCTTTCCGCACTCTTTACATTTCAATCCCTTGATCTTCTTCAATTCGTTTTCTAGTTTCCGGCGCTCCTCGCGCGAACCGCCTCCATCGGATCGGTTTCACAGGCGGCCTGTTGCTGGACCGCCGGTTTTTGAATCGTTGGATGGTCGCCGCAGAGAGGGCAGTTTGGGTTCTTTTGAATGGATATCTGCCGGAACTGGGTCCGGAGGGCGTCGTAGGTTAAAATCCGGTTGGTCAACGGCTTCCCGATCCCGAGAATCAACTTGAGGGTCTCCGTCCCTTGGAGGGTGCCGATGAGGCCGGCGAGCGTTCCGATCACCCCCGCCTCCTGACAACTCGGCACGAGACCGGCGGGAGGGGGCCCGTGAAAGACGCAGCGGTAGCAGGCGCTGACGCCGGGAAGGATGGTCAGGAGCTGCCCTTCAAACCGGAGGATGCCGCCGTGGATGAGCGGTTTTTGGGCGAAAAAGGCGGCATCGTTGATTAAAAACTTCGCCGGAAAATTATCGACGCCGTCGATGATGTACTCGTACTCTTTGAATATCTCCAGGGCGTTCTCGGCGTCGAGGTTCCGATGATAAGGGATGACCTTCACGTCGGGGTTGAGGGCGACCATCTTTTCCTGAGCCGAAAGGACTTTGGCCCGTCCCAGATCGGGGGTGTGATGGACCACCTGCCGGTGTAGATTGGAGAGATCGACGACATCGGCGTCGATGATCCCGATCGTTCCGACGCCGGCGGCGGCCAGATAGAGGGCGACGGGAGAGCCCAACCCTCCCGCCCCGACGATCAAGACCTTCGCCTGAGAGATTTTCTTTTGTCCCTTCCCGCCGACCTCGGTCAAGATGATGTGCCGGCTGTAGCGGACCAGTTGTTCTTCTGTAAAAGCCATAGGTTGTTGAGTTCCGTTATACGTTATACGTTATTCGTTATTCGTAAAACAAGGAAATAGAATGGTTGTTCCCTGTCTTGGGTTTTCACGTTTCACGATTAACGGTTAACGTTTAACGATCTCCTCTCAAATATTAAAATATTTCTCAATGCTGATGTATCTCTCTCCCGTGTCGGGGAGGAGGGTCACGACCGTTTTCCCTTTTCCCAGTTCGCGCGCGACCTGCTTGGCGGCGAGCGCGTTGGCGCCCGATGAGATGCCAACGAGCAGCCCCTCCTGCCGCGCCAGGAGTTTGGCGGTCTTGTAGGCGTCGTCGTCGGTCACCGTGACCACGCGGTCGATGATCCGTCGGTTGAGGATCGCCGGAATAAAACCGGCGCCGATCCCCTGTATCTTGTGCGGACCGGGTTCTCCTCCCGATAAGACCGGCGAGGCCGCCGGCTCCACCGCCACGATCAGCGTCTTGGGATTCTTCGCTTTCAAGACCTCGCCGACGCCGGTGATCGTCCCGCCGGTTCCAACCCCGACGACGAAGGCGTCGACCCCCCCCAACGCCTCTAAAATTTCAGGGCCGGTGGTTTTTCGGTGAATTTCGGGGTTGGCCGGATTGGAGAACTGATTCGGCATAAAGTAGCTCGGATTTTGCTCCACGATGTTCTCCGCTTCCTTGATCGCCCCCCGCATCCCCTCCCACGCCGGCGTCAGGACAAGCTGAGCGCCGTAGGAAGAGAGGAGACTGGCCCGCTCCATGCTCATCGACTCCGGCATCACCAAGATGAGCTTATATCCCCGGACGGCCGACACCAGCGCCAGCCCGATGCCGGTGTTTCCGCTGGTCGGCTCGACCAGCGTCGCCCCCGGCTTCAGTTTCCCGGATTTTTCGGCCGCTTCGATCATGCTGAGGCAGATCCGGTCTTTCACGCTCCCGCCGGGGTTGAAAAATTCAACCTTCGCGAAAAGGCGCGCGTTTTGATCGTCGGAAAATCGCTTCAGGTGGACCAGCGGGGTCTTTCCGATCAATTCGGTGATGTTCGGGAATGGTTTCATCTTACGCCTGCATTGAAACGATTGATAAAGCCGCCCGGCCCCCTCCCATAAAATAAAGGAATTCGATTTCATCTTCCTCATTAAGGCGGGTTTGATTGAAGGCGGTCCGGTCGATCATTTTGGAGTTGAGCTCAACCGTGACCATTTGAGGCTCGATTTTTTTCGACTTCAAAAGGTCCGAGAGGGTTGTCTCTTCGATTTCTTCCGGTTTTCCGTTGATTTTAACGCGCATCGTTCGCCGGCTTGCTCCCATTTCTTGACATTGGTTTTTCGTAAATGCTATAAAGAGTCGATTTAGTCCAAGAATAGAAAACTTATCAAATAAATGGCCTAAATGTCAAGGAATTTTACGGTTCGGTTTCGTGGAGAAGAGGGAGAAGGCCGATCATAAGGTCGATCAGAGGAGAGGGTGATGTTTAAGATCATTCCGAGGGAAGAAAAGTTCTTTGATATGTTTGAGGAAGCGGCCAAAAATATCTATGAAGGGGCCCGGCTCCTGCTTGAGATGATGGAAAATTATACCGAAGTCGAGGAGCGGGTCAAGAAGATCCAGACGGTCGAACAGAAGGGGGACACGATCACCCACGATATTATCCGCAAGCTCAACCAAACCTTTATCACCCCGATCGACCGGGAAGACATCTACTCCCTTTCGAGCTCGTTGGACGACGTCCTCGATTTTATCGAGGCGGTGGCCGACCGGATGGTCGTTTTTAAAATCCAAAAGCCGACCCCGGAGGCGATTAAGCTGAGCCGTATTATTTTTGAATCGGCGCAAGAGATCGTCAAGGCGATTTTGCAATTAAAATCGATGAAACAGATTTATGGCCATTGTGTCGAGGTGAATCGCCTTGAGAACGAGGCCGACCGGATCACGCGGGACGCGATTGCCCGCTTGTTCGAAGAGGTTCAAAACCCGATTGAAGTCATCAAATGGAAAGAGATTTATGAGAACCTGGAAATAGCGACCGATCGTTGCGAAGATGTTGCGAACATTTTGGAAAGAATCGTTTTGAAACACACCTAACCCGGCATAGCCGGAACCAAAGAGGTTAATCGTTACGGGTGGCCGTTTCTTTTCCTAGGCCATTCGTTAAACGTGATTCTTTTCCGAAACGATCAAAATCTTTCTTGTAAGAGACTAAGATTTCCCTATAAATTGTCCGGTTTGATCAGATCGTTACAAACCCTTCCATAACCGTCGGTTAGCCCGCCTTATTGTGTATGTCTACCTGGTATCATACTAAGGAAAGGGGTGTTTTTTTTCTTGACAAAACCAAAACAAACGGTATACTTCCACGGAAGTGGGACAAAGTGGGATAATATGGGGGGAAGCGGGTGTTCCTGGGAAGATTCCAACATGCAATCGACTCCAAGGGGCGTTTAAGCATCCCGGTCAAATTTAGAGAAGTTTTAAACAGTCATTCAAACGGAACGGTCATCATTACCACCGATTTCGATCGGTGCCTCACCGCGTATCCTCTCCAAGAGTGGAATCTGATCGCTGAAAAGGTCAAAAAGCTCCCGATGATGGACAAGGGGGTTAAAAACTTCTTGCGGTTTTTTTATTCCTGGGCGAGCGAGTGCCTTCTGGATAAGCAGGGGCGGATCCTCATCCCCCCGCCGCTTCGGGA
>DATDON010000335.1:0-5142 GCA_035293225.1 Candidatus Manganitrophaceae bacterium | reverse complement strand
AAGCGGGCCTGCGGCGGTGAGACGCGCCGAATCTCCCTTTGAGAGGGGGCCGGCGCCTTCCAGCGCGGCCGCTCCCTTTGCGATAAAGAGGTGGGCAAAGGGGGCGTCCGGAACCGTCGCCGTTTCTCCCTGCCGGAGCCGCCCGCCCCAGAGAACGGCGTCTTTTTGACGGATCGAGATCGCGGAATGATCCCCCCGCCCCGACGCGATCGGGACGAGGCCCCCTTTATCGAGTTGGGGATTGATGTCGAGCTGCTGATAACCCGGATCGACCCGTTCGGTGTCGGGGAAGACCCACATCTGGACGAGATGGACCGCTTGTCCCCCGCTCGGATTCATTTCGGAATGCCAGATGCCGGTTCCGGCGCTCATCCGCTGCGCCAGTCCCGGATAGATGATCCCTTTGTTTCCGAGCGTATCTTTATGTTCCAGCTCCCCGTCGATCACCCAGGTGATGATTTCCATATCTTGGTGCGGATGGGTCATAAAGCCGGTCCCGGGTTTGATCACGTCGTCGTTGTTGACGAGGAGCAATCCATGATGGGTATTCTCCGGATCATAATGGGGGCCGAAGCTGAAACTATGATGGGAATCAAGCCACTGGATCCGAGTGTGAAAGCGATCATCGCCTTTCCGGATATCGATGGTTGTTTTGATCATCTCTCCCCCTCGTTTTTCACTGATCTCGCCCGCTTCCGTTACGGCGTCCTTTACGCAAAGAAGCCGCCGAAAAGGGGAGCTAGCGGCCCCGCGGCTTTGCCTGTTTGATCTTGAGAGCGCCCTTTTCCGTCTTGGAGCCGACCGAACTGCCGCATCCCTGACAGAGATAATCATAGAGTTCCCCGTCGGGGAGGATCAACAGAAGGCGTTCCCGGACCGGCATCGCCCGTGCGCACTTGTTACAATAGAGAAGCGACGCCCGAAACTGGTCGAATGTTTTTTCCATCAAGTTCAAATCGGTTCCGCCGACGGCGGTTTTTGGATTTTCCGATATCGAAGGATGATCCAATACATTAAAAAATAGCCGAATATGGAAAAGATCAATCCGAGCAGGGTCGATCCCAGGACAAAGGGAAAGAGATATGATTTGAGCTGGGTTCCGAGAGTGGAGAAGGTGAGCGTCTCCCAGTCGATGGGAGGGATATTCTTTTGTTTGCAGCAGAGTTCCACGCCGAACCAGGTGGACGTCAGGGTGATCGGGGTGAAGGTCCAGGGGTTGTTCAGAAAAGCGCCGAAGAGAAGGGCGATCTTGTTCAGGCGAAAGAACCAGGCGGAGAAAACGGCCAAGATCGCATGAAAACCGAGCAACGGCGAAAAGGCGATGAAAACGCCGATTGAAAAAGCGAGCGCCGTGCGATGGGGGGTGTCATTCAGACCGAGGATGCGCCGGGCTTGCTCCTTAATCTTTCCGCTGAAGAGCATCCTGCTTTTTCTAATTTCTTCTAAAATGATCGTAACCTCCCGGCTCGATTTTTCGGATACGGCCGCCCGGGTCTCTTCCCGTGAAGCCCCTTTTTTTGTGAACCAAGGCGCCGATTCGCCGCGCCGCGACGGCGCCGCTTTGAATCAAGCGATCCAATACTTTAACTTTTTTCCGAGGAACCGAAAAAAGAAGCTCGTAGTCGCCCCCCCCGTTTAACGCGTACTTTAACGGATCGTTTCCCGTTTGTAAAGCATAGCGTTTGAGGGAGGTGGAAAGAGGAAGCGCGTTAAGGTCCAGCTCCGCGCCGACCCCGCTCTGTTCCATGATATGAGAAAGGTCGGAAGAGAGGCCGTCGGAAAGATCGATCATTGCCGACGCGATCCGACGCTCCGCCAGAAGCCGCCCCTCCCGCCACCGGAGAGGGGGGGCTTGATACCGGCGAATGAGCGGCTGAAACGCCCTCCCCCCCTTTTGCAAAATCTCCAATCCCGCAGCGGCGTCTCCTACCGAGCCGGTGACGTACAACGCGTCTCCGGGCCTCCCCCCTCCGCGGGTCACCATCTCCTTTTTGGGGGCCTCCCCCAAAAGGGTGAGCGAAACGAAGAAAGTCTTTTTTGAGTGGGCGGTGTTTCCCCCGATCAGAGCCGCTCCGGCCTCTTTTCCCCCTTTTTGAATTCCCCGGTAAAGCCGATCGATCTCCTGCGGGGTCTGATCGGTCAGGCCTAAAGAGATCAGATAAAAACGGGGAGTTCCCCCCATCGCCGCGATGTCGCTGATATTCACCGCCATCGCCTTGTAGCCGACCTGAAAAAAGGTGGAAAAAGAGAGATCAAAATGGACCTCCTCCACCAGGCTGTCGGTCGTCAACAGGAGGATTTTTTGAGGGGAGGGGAGGATTGCGGCGGCGTCGTCGCCCAGGCCCAAAAAGATGGAGGAGGAGCGGGCGGGAAATTTTTTCTGAATTCTACGGATGAGGCCGAACTCACCGATCTGACGCAGATTCATCCCTCTCCTCGATCACAGGTCAAGCCGAGGCGACGGCGTGCGCTATTTTCGTCCGTTTTCGCTTCTTTTCCCGCCCTTCCTTGGTCAAGGAGGCGCCGGCCCTCTTTTTCCCGAACGCGGCGGCCAAAACATCATCCATGTGATCGGCCGTGACAAATTCGAGCCCCCGCTTCACATGCCTCGGAACCTCTTCGAGGTCCTTTTCGTTCCGTTTCGGCAGGACGACGATCTTCATCCCGGCCCGTCTCGCCGCCAGAATTTTTTCTTTCAATCCGCCGATGGGGAGGACCCGGCCCCGCAGGGTGACCTCTCCGGTCATGGCGACGTCCCGGCGGACGGCAGAGGCGGTCAAAACCGAGGCGAGGGCGGTCGCCATCGTGATGCCCGCCGAGGGGCCGTCTTTCGGGATCGCGCCGGCGGGGACATGGATATGAATGTCGTTCTTGGAAAAGAGATCCGGTTTGATCCCGAGCTCTTTTTCTTTCGACCGGATGTAGGAAAGGGCCGCATGGGCGGACTCTTTCATGACGTCGCCGAGGTGGCCGGTGAGGGTCAACCCCCCCTTTCCCTTCATCATGGTCGCCTCAACGCGAATGATGTCCCCCCCGGTCGGGGTCCACGCCAGGCCGGTCGCGACGCCGACCTCGTCCTTTTCCTGTTCCGCCTCCGGAAGGAATTTGGGGACGCCGAGATACCGATGGAGATTGCCGGGGGTGATCCGGTATTTTTTGTCTTTTCCCTCCGCCAACCGCCGGGCGATCTTCCGAAGGACGTTTGCGATCTCCCGCTCCAAGTTTCGAACCCCCGCCTCCCGGGTGTATTCCATCACGATGTGTTGAATCGCCGGGTCGGTGAATTGGGCTTTTTCGCCCGAAATCCCGTTCTCGGACAACTGCCGCGGAACCAGAAAATTGCGGGCGATGCCGACCTTTTCCTCCGTCGTGTAGCCGGAGATGTCGATGATCTCCATCCGGTCCCGCAAGGGGGGGAGGATCGGATCGATCTGATTGGCGGTGGTGATGAACATGACGTTGGAGAGATCAAACGGGACGCCGAGATAATGGTCGGAAAAACTATGGTTCTGTTCGGGGTCTAAGACCTCCAATAAAGCGGAGGAGGGGTCTCCGCGAAAATCCATCCCGACCTTATCGATTTCATCCATCATGAAGACGGGGTTGTTGGAGCCGGCCTGCCTTATTCCCTGAATGATCCGCCCCGGCAGCGCGCCGACATAGGTGCGCCGGTGTCCGCGGATTTCGGCTTCATCCCGAATCCCGCCGAGGGAGACCCGGACGAATTCCCTTCCGAGCGCGCGGGCGATCGATTTTCCGAGGGAGGTCTTTCCGACCCCCGGCGGCCCGATGAAGCAAAGGATCGGCCCTTTCATCTTTTCCTTCAACTTCCGGACGGCGAGGTATTCCAAAATCCGGTCTTTGACCCGCTCCAGGTCATAGTGGTCTTCGTCGAGCGTTTTTTTGGCGGCCAGAATGTCGAGTTTGTCTTTCGTCGCGCTGCTCCAGGGGAGTTCGACCATCCATTCCAAATAGGTCCGAACGGTCGAGGCCTCCGCCGAGTCGGGATGCATCCGTTCCAGCCGTTTGAGCTGCTTCTCCGCTTCTTTGGCGACCTTCTCGGGCATCTTCGCCTCGTCGATTTTCGTTTTAAACTCTTGAATCTCCTCCCCCCGTTCGTCGACCTCCCCCAACTCTTTTTGGATCGCCTTCAGTTGCTCTCTCAGATAATATTCCCGTTGCGTCTTGTCCATCTCCCCTTTGGCTTGCGCTTGAATCTTCTGTTGCATCGACAAGACATCGATCTCTTTCGTCATGATATCGCTCACCTTCCGGAGGCGCTCCACCGGATCAAGGATTTCGAGCGCCTCTTGCGCCGTTTCCACCTTCAACCCCAAATTCGAGACGACCATATCGGCCAGCCGGCCCGGATCTTCCAAATTCTCGATGATGGCGAGGATATCGGGGACGAGGAGCTTTCCGAATCCGACGACCTTTTCCATCTGCTCTTTGACCGTCCGGGTGACCGCCTCCACTTCAAGCGGAATGGCGGCCGCTCTCGGCTCGGCCCATTTCTGGACTTTCACGAGGTAGAAAGGAGTTGATTGAAGGAAGGAGAGGATCTTGGCCCGGGCGATCCCTTGGACTAAAATCTTCACCCGCCCGTCGGGGAGTTTCAACATCCGCATGATGACCGCAGCCGTTCCGACGGGGTAGATCTCCTCCGGTTGGGGGGTCTCGGTCTCCAACGACCTTTGAGCCGCCAGAAGAACCATTCTGTTTCCGGAGAGCGCCTCCTCAATCGCCTTGATCGAAAGTTCCCTCCCGACGAACAGGGGAAGGACCATGTGCGGGAAGACCACCATGTCTCGGACCGGAACAAGAGGGAGCTTTTCCGGAATTTCAATCTGCTGCATTTCCTGATCGATTGAGCTCGGCACGGAACACTCCTTGTCATCCATTTTAAAAGAGACGACTTAATAAAGAAACGACGTCGAAGTCCGCTCGGGGGCCGCTCAAAGGAGTCCCCCGCAAAGCGGCGCGTCGGCTGAATGTCTATTCTACACGCGTGGAATCAACTCTGCAACCCGGTTTTCCAGGGTACGGAGGGGGCGCGAATGTGAGGGCGCCGGAGCGATGAAGAGGTTAGAGGGAAAGGTCTTTCAGATATTTTCGAAATTCTTTTCCCAACTCCGGATTTTT
>DATDON010000334.1:0-4388 GCA_035293225.1 Candidatus Manganitrophaceae bacterium | reverse complement strand
AAAGGCCCGGAAACAAACGAAAACTCCTCTCCCCTCCGGTCGTCAATCGGCTCTCCCGCCAGGATGAGATCTATGAAGCCCTTATCCTCGGCCTGGCGGATTACGTCCGGAAAAACGGTTTTCAAAAAGGGGTGATCGGCCTGTCGGGAGGGATCGATTCCGCCTTGACCGCCGTGATCGCGGTCGACGCCCTCGGGAAAGAAAACGTCATCGGCGTTTTCATGCCGTCCCGGTATACATCCGACGATAGCCGGGAGGACGTGGAAGCCCTTGCCCGAAATTTGGGCATTCAGTTGGTCTCCCTCTCCATCGAGCCCCCTTTTCAGTCCTACCTGGCGCTCCTCTCGAAGGAGTTTGCGGCGCTTCCGATCGACATCACCGAAGAAAACCTGCAATCCCGGATTCGGGGAAACATCATGATGGCCCTTTCCAATAAATTCGGCTGGCTGGTTTTGACGACCGGAAATAAAAGCGAGATGAGCGTCGGCTATGCGACCCTTTACGGCGATATGGCCGGAGGCTTCGCCGTGATCAAAGACATCTGGAAAACCCTGGTCTATCAATTGGCCCGCGCCCGGAACAAAAATAGGATCAAACGACGGGTATCGGCGATGGAGATCATCCCCCCGCGCGTCCTCAGCCGGGCGCCGACCGCCGAGCTTCGCCCCAATCAAACCGACCAGGACACCCTTCCTCCTTACGAGGTCCTCGATCCTATTTTAAAGGCGTATGTGGAGGAGGATAAAAGTTTCGACGAAATCGTGTCGATGGGATTCGATCAGGCCGTGGTCGCCAAAGTCATCGCGTTGGTCGATCTCAGCGAGTTCAAGAGAAGACAGGCCCCCGTCGGGATCAAGATCACCCCGCGGGCCCTGGGAAAAGATCGAAGAATGCCGATCACAAATCGGTATCGCAGTTTTTTTCAGGCGGGGAAGAAAACTTTTTTAAAAGCCGAAACAGACCCCAAAATCATAGGCAAAGAAAGAAAGGAGAAAATATGACACCGAAAGAGGTATTGGAGTTCGCCAAGAAAAACAAGGCCGAGATGGTCGACTTCAAGTTTATCGACTTCCCGGGGGTGTGGCAGCATTTCGCCACGCCGATCAATGAATTCACTGAAAAGATATTCGAAGAGGGCTCCGGCTTCGACGGATCGAGCATCCGGGGATGGCAGGCGATCAACGACAGCGATATGCTGGCGATCCCCGATCCGAACACCGCAATCATGGATCCCTTCACCAAAATCCCGACCCTTTCCGTCGTTTGCAATATTAAAGATCCGGTCCGGAACGAGCTTTATCCGAAAGATCCCCGCTACATCGCGCAAAAGGCGGAAGCCCATCTGAAGGCGACCGGGATCGGCGACGTCGCCTATTTCGGGCCGGAGGCGGAGTTCTTTATTTTCGACAACATCCGCTTCGACCAAAACACTCATTCGGGATACTATTTCATCGAGTCGGAAGAAGGGATATGGAATTCCGGAAAAGAGGGGGTGAACCTCGGCTACAAGCCGCGCCACAAAGAGGGCTATTTCCCCGTCCCTCCGGTCGACAGCCAAGAGGACCTTCGGGCCGAGATGGTGCGTGAGATGGAAAAGGCCGGAATCTGGGTGGAGAAGGAGCACCATGAGGTCGCGACCGCGGGCCAGGCGGAGATCGACATGCGGTTCGACTCGCTGGTGGTGATGGCCGACAAGGTGATGCTCTATAAATATATCGTCAAGAATGTCGCCAAGCGGTACAACAAGACGGTCACTTTCATGCCGAAACCGCTCTTCGGCGACAACGGTTCCGGAATGCACACCCATCAAAGCATCTGGAAAAAGGGGAAGCCCCTTTTCGCGGGGGACGAATACGCCGGCGTCAGCAAGCTCTGTCTCTATTACATCGGCGGCGTCTTGAAGCATGCGCACGCCCTGGCGGCGCTGACCAACCCGACCACCAACTCGTATAAGCGGCTCACCCCCGGATTTGAGGCCCCGGTGAACCTCGCTTACTCCAGCCGGAATCGAAGCGCTTCGATCCGGATTCCGATGTATTCGAATAACCCCAAAGCCAAACGGATCGAAGTCCGCTTCCCCGATCCATCGTGCAACCCCTACCTCGCCTTCAGCGCGATGCTGATGGCCGGTTTGGACGGAATTGAAAATAAGATCGATCCGGGAGAAGCGATCGAAAAAGATCTTTATGAGCTGAAGGGAAAAGAAGCCGCCCGGATCAGGACCATGCCGGGAAGCCTTGATGAGGCGCTGGCGGCCCTGGAAGCCGATCACGCCTTTCTCCTGAAGGGGGGCGTCTTCACCGAAGAGATCCTCCAAACCTGGATGGAGTACAAGAAGAACAAAGAGGTCGACGCGATGCGGCTGCGGCCCCATCCATATGAGTTCTTCCTCTATTACGATATTTAAGCGATTGTCTCTTTCGCAAAAGAGGGGTCTGTCCTCAAGAGGCCAGACCCCTCTTTTTATTCCGGGGAGGGAACGCCTTTTCTCTGCGGCTCCGTGAGATCAAGTTTGACAAAACCCCTCATTTCTTATATATTTACATTCGGTTCTCTCTGTTTTAATCTTTCTGAAAAAGGCTCCATATCATGAAATTTCATACAATCGAAGAGGCGGTCGCCGACATCAAAAAAGGGAAGATGGTCATCTTGATCGACGATGAAGACCGCGAAAACGAAGGGGATCTGGTCATCGCCGCCGAGAAAACTACCCCCGAAGCGATCAACTTTATGGCGAAATATGGCCGGGGTCTGGTCTGTTTGACCCTCACCGGGGAGCGAACGGAACAACTTCAGCTTGCGCCGATGGCCCAAGAAAACACCTCCTCCTTCGGGACCGCTTTTACGATTTCAATCGACGCGCGGAGAGGGGTGACGACCGGCATCTCCGTCAACGACCGCGCCGTCACGATCTTAACGGCGATTCATTCCGACACCCGGCCGAACGATTTGGTCCGGCCGGGCCATGTTTTTCCGATTCGCGCCCAAAAAGGGGGGGTCCTCAAACGGGCCGGCCAAACGGAGGGGTCGGTCGATTTGTCCAAGCTGGCGGGCCTCTATCCGGCGGGGGTCATTTGCGAAATCATGAACGAAGACGGCTCCATGGCGCGCGTTCCCGATCTCATCGAGTTCGGCAAAACGCATCATCTCAAGGTGATTACGATCAAAGACCTCATCGAATATCGGATGAAACGGGAGTCGCTCGTTCACCGTTTGGCCGAAGCTTCTATGCCGACCGCTTATGGAAATTTTAAGGCGATCGCCTATCGGAATGAAATCGATCATGAGTCGCATATCGCATTGGTGAAAGGGGCCGTCGCGGGAGACCCTCCGGTTCTCGTTCGCGTCCATTCCGGTTGCGTGACGGGGGACATCTTCGGGTCCGAACGGTGCGATTGCGGAGAGCAGCTTCACGCCGCGATGAATCGGATCGAAAAAGAGGGGAACGGGGTTCTCCTTTATTTGAACCAAGAGGGGCGCGGAATCGGCCTGGTGAACAAGCTGAAGGCGTATGGGTTGCAGGATGGCGGCAGAGACACGGTCCAGGCGAACTTAGAGCTTGGTTTTAAAGCCGATTTGAGGGACTACGGAATCGGCGCCCAAATTTTGGTCGATTTGGGGTTGCGGAAAATACGTCTGATGACCAATAATCCGCGAAAAATAGTCGGCATCGAGGGATACGGATTAGAGGTCGTTGAAAGGGTCCCGATTGAAACGACGCCTCATGATCGGAACGTTCATTACCTCCGGACCAAGAAAGACAAATTGGGACATATGCTGAATAAGGTATGAAAGGCGGGGGTCGGGCGCCGGGGGCCGGGGGCCGAGATAAAAAAAATAAATTCAAGACCGATAAGGTCGATGTTCAAAAATGGGAAGGGGAAACGAACGGGGCGGGCCTTCGGTTTGGTATTGTCGTCAGCCGATTCAATCAATCCATCACCGATCAGCTTTTAAGGGGCGCCCTCCGTGTCCTCGAAGAACAGGACGTGCAACCGAAAGATATCGAAGTCGCCCACGTTCCCGGGGCCTTTGAAATTTCGGGCCTGGCCAAACAGATGGGGCTCTTGGGGCGTTTTGACGCGTTGATCTGCTTGGGGGCGGTCATTCAAGGAGAAACGCCCCATTTCCATTACATTTGCGCCGAAGTCAGCCGGGGCATCGGTCAACTCTCTCTGGAACTCGGCTTGCCCGTCATTTTCGGCGTCTTGACGACGAACACCCTGGCACAGGCGCTCGCCCGGTCGGGCCGGGAAATCAACAAAGGGCGCGAGGCGGCGATGGCCGCCATCGAGATGGCGCATTTATACAAAAACTTGAAATAATGAATTTCCCCGGCAAAAGCAGGGCGGTACGCCGGACGTCCGCGGGGGAGGGAATTCTGAATG
>DATDON010000333.1:0-7183 GCA_035293225.1 Candidatus Manganitrophaceae bacterium | reverse complement strand
CATCCCCGATCTTCCGAAGTGGAGAAGGAGCTCTCCCGACCGATTGAAAATTTGAACCGTGTCGTAGAGGGTATCGACGACATAAACATGGCGCGCCTGATCGACCGCCACCCCCTTGGGCCGGGAAAACTCCCCCAGCCTGTCGCCGAGATTTCCGATCTCCCCCTCGAAACGCCCCTCCGGATCGAAAAATTGAATTCTGAAATTGAGAGAATCGGCGACATAGAGCCGCCCTTCCGGATCGACCGCGGCGTACGTGGGGAAGTTGAATTCTCCCGCTCCGGTTCCACGCCGGCCGACGACCCCTTTTTTCTCTCCCGAAAGATCATAAAGGAGGACTTGATGGCCCATCGTATCGACGACGTAGAGCCGCTCCCGCGACGGATCGACCGCGATCCCCGAAATCCGCGCCGCCTCGTTTTCCTTCCCGACGGCCCGGAGGAGGGCCCCGTCGGGGCCGAAGACAAAGACCCGGTTCAGATCGACGTCGGAGACGTAAAGCCGCTTCGAACGGTCCAGGGCGACGCCGACCGGGTTTTGAAGCCGCGCCCCTGACCCGCCGAGTTTAAAAACCTGCCGATACGCCCCGAGCCGCTCATTGAAATAATGGACGACCTGGAGGCCGGGATCGGCCACGTAAATCCCCCCCTCGTCATCGACGGCGATCCCCGCCGGGCGGATGAGATGAGGGGCCGGCGACTCTCCAAAGAGAAACCGGAGCGCCCGTTTAAACCAGGAAGGTTTCGCCCCGATATCTTTCGGCTCCGCCAGACTCCGGACGTAGGCGATTTTGGGGGGATCGGGAGGCGCCGGCCAGAACATCACCGGTTCTTTCTTGACCGGCGCCTCCGCGCACGCCGTCAAAATAATCAAAATGAACCCGATTCCCAAATGTCGAATCATACAACGATGGTTTCCGTTCCTCCTCCGGTTTCCGTTCTACCTGCAACCATTCCCGAAGGTCACAACCATTTCCTGGAGGTCATGGTTTCCGTTCCTCCTCCAACCATTTCCCGGAGGTTACAAAGGGGAGGAGTTCCCTAGAACTTTCGTGCGTAACATGAGTTAAAAAATCCGTGTCGCGCGGGCGAAGAGGGTCTCGCTGGTGTAGACGACCCCGGCCGACCGGTCGTTGGCCCAGCGGTGGTCGAGGTTAAAGATGAACTTTCCGATCTGGTATCCCAAGGCGGCGGTCATCTCCAGGGTGTCCCGCTCCAAGGCGCTGTTCTCCCGGCTCCGCTGATGGCTGTCGCGCCCGCCGAGGGTCACATTTGCCGCGCCGAGATAAAAACTCCACTGAATCTCTTCGAAGAAGGTGTCGGAGTCGGAATAAAACCCTTCCGGAAAGTCTTGATGGGTCAGACCGCCGGAGAAGGAGGCCCCTTCCCAAAAATAGTAATTCCCCCGCGCGTCGAACGCGAAGCTGTTTCCGTCGGGGCCGAACCCCTCGATCCGGGTGAGGCTGGCGGTCGATTGCAGAAGGAGCGAATCGTTTTGAGAAAAAATGCCCCGAAAGTAACTGCTGTCGACATTCACCTGAAAAAGATGCGATCGCTGGTCGTCGACGAGTTGGACCGTCGGCCCGTCCCGTTTGATGTCGTTGAACGTGTAGGCCATGGCGATATGGACGATTCGGATCTGGGTGTTTTCGACCCCCAGCGAAACCGTGTTCATCAAGTCTTTGATCTCTTCCGACGCGGGGGCGCCGAGGCCTTCCCGCGTCGTGTCGGCCGTTCCATAGCTGAGGCCGTAGCTTGCGGTATAGCGGAGGATCTCCACCGACCGGGTGTAATTGACGTATGACCGGACCCGTTGATAAAAGGAGCGGCTCTCCGCGCCGTACCCCTCCGTTCGCGTCTCCCCGACGGAAGCGCCGGCGCCGGCCGTCAACCCGAAGAAAGGGCGATAATTGACGTTGAAATCGGTGAAGGGGGCCGAGGTTTTCGACCGGTTGACGTCGAATTGAAAATAGCGGGCGCTGAGCACCATGTCGAGGCGCTCGGTCGGCCGGATCGATCCGCTCCAGAAGGCGAGGAGCCGGCTAAACGCGATCGAATCGGGGATCTCGGAATATTCCACGCGGGCATGGGTGTCCCAGTAGACGCTGGGGGTATAGAAGAGGGAAGCGCCGATCCCCCGCTCTTGCGAAAATGTCAATCCCGGCGCGTTGACCCCCGCGACATTCGCGTAGCGGGTGAACGAGCTGAGCGCCAGCGCGGGGGAGAGGCGGCTTTCGGTCGTCAAGTTGACCCCTTGCCCCCGGATCGAATCGACGCCGCCGGCGGGGCGGGCGATGTCCGATTGATTGAATTGGTAGCGGCCGATGAGCGTGGTCGCTCCCATCCGGCCGCTCGATTCGACGTTGACGAAGCGCGACAGCGTGTCGGGAAAACGGTCCGGGTCGTTCGCCTTCAACTCGGATTGATTGTAGGAGAGGGCCAATCGGGGAAAGCGGGGGATGGAAAGGGACCAGTTGGCCCCATACGCGGTCACTCTGTCTTTCACGATCACGTCGAGCTCATTGGAGCGGACGACCCGTTGGGCGTAAAGATTCAACGGGGAGATATACGGGAAGAGATTCAGCGCGATGGAGTAATCGTCGGAATGAAAGTCTTGGTCGGTCAAATCGCCCCGCGTTCGAGCGTCCTGGCTTAAAAAGGAGGCATTCATCGAAAAAGTTCCGAGGCGCGGGTCGATGATCTCGCCGAAGTTGGAAAGGTGATAGCGCTGCTGCAAAAAAGAGGTCTCCGCAACGATCTCATTCTGACGGGTTCGAAGTTGGCCGTACCGAAGATCGACGGTCCCTCCCAAATTGAGAACCCGCCCTTCCGCCCGTGGAGGAGGCGAGAGTAGAATCGGGAGAAAAAGCGCCAAAAAGAGCGTTCCGATCCGCCTGCCCCCTCGACCCAACACCGCCCCCCCTTTATTTCTTATGACAGCTCAAACAGACCAGGCTTCCTGAGTTTCGATCCTGCGGATTGGCGCCGGGCATCGACGCCATGCGAAGGAAGAGGGAGTTGTTGACCGTCTCAGGACTCACCGGCTCCGACAGGGCCGGCTGCCCGCTCGGCCGGCTCGCCTCATGCGGATTATGGCACGACGCGCACTCCACGTATGGGGCGTCCGGGCGATTGGGGTCGGAAGCGTAGGCGCGGATCCGGTCCCGCTTGTCCAACGGCAAAAAGGCGCCGCTCGGATTCCGGTCGATCCACATCACGTTCCCCCCGCCCGGCGTCCTTCCCCCTTTCGTCGAAATATTCGTCAGGATCTCTCTGAATTGCGGGTCGGTCCGGGGAATCTCGACGCTCACCGGATGGTCGTCCCTCAGGTCGAGGCCGAGGTTGGGAAACGGCTCGGCCCCCAGCGAGGCGTTCGGCCCTCCCCCCAGCGCGTCGAAGAAAACGAATCCCCCGGAGGTATCATCCCGCCTTCCTTCCCGCAGGCTCCCGGCCGCGTCGACGGCGGGGCCCGAAAAGGTCATCCCGACGCTCCCCCCCGCCCCGTGCAGGGCGCGGTTGCCCTGAAAGAACCCTCCCGATCCGGAGCTGTTGATCAGCGCGTCGAGGGCGACCGCCCCGTCGTGGCAGGAGAGGCAGGCGAGCGAGACCCCTTTGGGGCGGCCCGGCGCGCCGAGCATATCTTGGGCGTCGTAGTTGGGGCTGGTGTAAGGGATAAAGGACATCGGATCGGAAAGGCGCCGGTTCCAGAGGGGGGCGATCCCGGCGACCCCGCCGACGTTGCTTCGGCCGCCGTGCGGGGTGTGGCAGAAAATGCAGACCTCTTCGTTCAGCCGGATGTCCCCTTCGGTCCCCCGGATCTCCGGATTGCGGGCGCCGCGAAGGGAGGTCAACTCGCCCGCCTTCAGGTCGCTCCCTTCGCCGGCGAGGATATCGGGATTCGCCGCCAGATTGTGTTTGGTGTGCCGGACGTCTTCAAAGGCGGAGGCGTTCAAAAAAGAGAGCGTCACGGCGCCCAAAACCGCCAACGCAAACGTAGGGGCGGACCTATCTGTCCGCCCGCTCTTCGCGGTCTGTCCGGATTTGGGCGCGCGCGGAGGCGCGACCCTGCAAATCTTCATGAAGGCGCTCCCGCCGGCTCCTCGCTCTTTTCTCTGGGGCCGATATATTGGAAGACGTCGATCCGGTGATTGTACTGGTCGGCGACATAGATGCGGTCTTGGTCGTCGATGGCCAGGCCCGCCGGAAGCCAGAATTGTCCCGGGTCGGCGCCGAACTCGCCGAAGAAGAGAAGGAGCCTTCCTTCCTGATTGAAAATTTGAACGTTGTTGAACCTGGAGTCCACGACGTAAATATGTCCCTGTGAATCGACCCCGATCCCTTTGGGGAGGGAGAATTGGCCGAATCCGGTTCCGACGCTTCCGAACTTGGCGAGGAACTTCCCGTCGGGGTCGAAAACCTGGACCCTGAAATTCATGTCGGTCACGTAGATTTTTCCGGAGCGGTCGACGAAAAGATTGGCCGGAAAATTAAACGCGCCATCCTCCACCCCGCGGCTTCCGAATTCAAAGAGAAAGTTCCCTTCGAGATCAAAGGCGAACACCTGGTGCTTGCGGGTGTCGGCGACGTAAACCCTCTTCAATTCATTGTTGATCGCGACCCCCACCGGCCGCTCAAACCGGTTCAGATCGCCGATGGCGAAGAGATAGGCCCCGTTCGGGTCGTAGACGAGGAGTTTTCGGATGACGGTGTCGGTGACATAGACCCGGCCGCTTTGATCGGCGGCGACCCCCATCGGCCCGGCCAGCGCCCCCGGACCGTCGACCCCGATCATAAAAAATCGTTTTTGGGCCTGGTCGAAGACGAGCACCTTTCTCCACCCGGAATCGGCTACGTAGAGGCGCCCGTCCGGGGTGGCGAAGAGGGCGTAGGGTTTCACCAAGTTCGCGGCGCCGGAAGCGCCGAAGAGAAACTCCTTGAATCGCGTTCCCCACCCTTTTTTCTCGACGTCGGCGGACGAGGTGATCGTCTTCAAGAATCTGATCCGGGGCGTTTCCGGGGGAGAAGGCCAGACCAGGCCGGTATCCGGTTTTTGGGCCTGACCCCCGCATCCCGCAAATGTGAAGGCAAGCAACGTTAAAAATAAGATTTTCTTCATTCGATCACCTTTATAGTGTCCTCGCCTTTAATGGTTCTATTGGCATCCTTTAGTCTGCCTGTCAGGGTAATCTTGACGTCGGCGCCTGGGTTTATGAGACTCTGCAGCCATTGTCTGTCGAATTTCACCATGAGATCAGGGATACCATCGGCGTCATGGTCCCCTAAGGTCGTCGGTTGCGACTCCGCCGGTATAACCCCCTGCAACCGGAGGCTGCTCACATCGATCTCGCCCGGGGTAAATCCGTCTGGCAGCTCTATATAGACGGTGATCCATTGGCCTTTACTCCTGATATTCAAGGTATCGGGGTCCACATCAATGGCCGCTGATATTAACGATTCAGAGGCCATAAATAGATATAGTTCACCGCTTGCATTCCCGGCGAGGATATCCCTTAGCCCATCATTGTTGAAGTCAATCACAAAAGGGGTGGAGTGAACGCCTGCATATAACGGTCCTCCGATCCCCATGATAGCCTGGCCTGCTCCAAAGTGAGGCGCCTCGTTGGTATTGTTGTTAAGGTAGAGGTAGATATTCCCATCGCTGCCGCCTGTAATAAGGTCTTTTTCCCCATCATCATCCCAATCCGTAACGACAAAGGGGGCTATGGAGCCGCCGAAGGTCAGGACGATGTTGTCAGGATAAGGATTAAATACCGGTTGGGCATCCGTCCCATAGTTGATATACAGGTTTAAGGCGCCGTCGCCTGTGCCGACCAGTAAGTCTTTCTTATGGTCCTCATTATAATCGACGACAAACGGGATAGCGGAGTTCGCGACCGTGGCGATGACAACTTCAGGCCCAAAGGATGCGGCAAGGTCGGTTCCACTATTTTTCAGGAAAACGACCTCTCCAGTTGTGTTCCCTACGATCAGGTCTTTTCTTCCATCATTGTCCCAGTCTACGACAAACGGCGCGATGTAGCGGGCGCCGGTTAGGATCGTCGTCGGCGCCAAGCCAAAGGCAGGAAGATTATCCGTTCCTGTATTCTCAAAGTAGAGTATCTGGCCGGCGCCATTTCCGATAAGGATGTCCTTTTTACCATCCATATTCCAGTCCACCACAAACGGCGTGGAGTAATCCCCCACATCAATCGGAACGCTCTGCGCAACTATAAGGGCGCTATCCGTATAGGAAACAGAGGCCATGGGAGTCAAATTGGCCATGACCTGGGTTTCTTGTCCTGCTATGACATCCACCCATTGGTAGTATTCGTTATATCCGGAATAGGTCAGACGAACCAGATGCCGTCCGACATTAAGAGAGGGGATATTGATTCCCGTCACACCTTGATAGGCGCCTAAGTACGCATAATTTCCATCCAGATAAACTTTAGCGCCTGTCGGAGTAGAGTTTACTTTCAGCGCCCCTGTATTCAGAAGGCTAAAAGAATCCGATTGAGATGTGGCAGTGACCCTGCCATCCTTGGCGATCACCTTTAGCCGGTAATTAGAACCATCCGGAAGGGAAGCCGCGTCCCAGAGATATGCGCCGTCGTTTATTTCGTTGGTTGTGATGTATACCCAATTTAATCCTCCATCACTGCTGTAGGCGATGTCTATGGTCAGGGTGTCTCCATCAGGGTCCGTGGCCTGCCATGCAATGGCGTAAGTCCCGGTGATTGTCTCACCCCCTGTTGGCGATAGGATCTGGGATGCGGGAACGGTGTTATTTAATGTTACTGACTTTTGAGCAGAGGCCAGGGCCTGCTGGTTGTAAACAAGGGTTTGGGTAAGGGTGTAGCTCCCTAAAGGAGCCCCTGTTGTATCCCAGTTAGTTGAAGTGGAGGTTACGCTGATTGGCGCCAGGTCCACTATCCCGGCCTCTCGGCTCACCTCGGTCCCTTCGGAATTTGTAATTGAGGTCGTTACTTCCGCCCCTTGATAGTTGATATCCGGGCTTCGGTTCGTGGCAAACCCATCTATGGTTATAACTTCACCGGAAGAATAAGCGTTTTCTGCAAGGGATAGATCAAGGTTCACATTCGGAATCGATACGGTCACTGTCGCCGTATTATTGGCCTCATTAAATTCGATGACGCTATTTGATGGATCGACGCCGCCATAGA
>DATDON010000332.1:0-4679 GCA_035293225.1 Candidatus Manganitrophaceae bacterium | reverse complement strand
GCGACGACCGGCCGCTCCATCTCGTCATAAACCAGGCCGGCCAGTTCGCTCTCGGCCCCGTGGAGAATCCCTTCGACGCTGGTGAATTCGGTTACGATCAGGTCGGGTTTTCCATGTTGGGCGACGATCCGGCGAAAAACGGCGTCGGTCACCCCGTCCATCGGGGAGAGGGCGACGATCGGAAGATCGGCTTCCTTCCAAAAATTCTTAATGTCCATGCGGCTCCCTCCTTCCTTCATTTTATATCACACTCTTTTTATCTTTCAAATAAGAAAAATCGGTGACAATAGAGAAGAGATTAGTATACAATCATCATTTTGAAGAACGATTTTCCTGAATCGAGAGCGCCGGCGGGAATTTTGGCGAGAGTTTTGAATGGAACAGTTTGATTTTTGGGACGGTTTGACGGGCCTTCAACGGCGGCTGGTCGATCTCCTCCGATCGATGGCGGAGAGCGAAACGGTCTTCATCGGCGCGAAGGATATTCTGAGAAGGCTGGCGACGGAAGAGTGGAAGATGACCGAAGATGAATTTGAATATGAATGCGAAGAGATGAACATCCAGGTCGGGCCGATCGAATCGTACCGGCCGAAGAGCGTCGGGCGCGCCTATCGCCTCCTCCTGGAGATGGGGGCCCCGTGGCGGATCCGTTATCCCTATTTCGACCTGCGCGGGATGGTTGGGGCCCTCCATGACGACGCTCCCTCCGGCCCCGACGGCGTCTCGCTCCGTCTCTCCCCTTTCGCTCAAATGGTCCTGCCGGTCGGCAAGGCGCCGCTTCTTCCGGCGGCGCTCCTGAACGGAGTGAGCCTCCCAGACGGGTCTCACATCCCGCCTCATAACTTACAGGAGCTTTGGATGGCCTTGGAAGCGGTCCGGCAGAATCCCGGTGTGGAATTAGATGATCTGATGGAGGTCCTGCCGGGCCCCGACTTCGCCTCGGGCGGGGTGGTCGGCGGCGCCAAGGCGATCCGATCTCTTTACGCGGATGGAAAAACCGAGATGGTCCTTCGGGGAAAGATCGAGGCGGAAATCGAAGGGGGGAGGACGCGGGTCGCGATTATGTCCTTGCCGCCGGGGGTCCTCGTGAGGACGATTATTGAACAGATCCGGGGCCTCGCCGGAAGGGAGAGGCTCTTTCTGTACGAAATGAAAGACAGGTCGGAGCGGCATGCCGTCCGGATCACCCTCGATCTTCCGAGGCGCTATTCGGCCGCGGCTGTAAAAGAGATCCTCTACCGCGAAACCGATCTGGAGCGGAGAGGGGTCTTCCGGCTCTCCGTTTCGGATGGGAGCGGCCGGTCCGGCGAGGGGACGCTGATTTCGATTTTAAAGGAGGCCGTCTTACGACTCTCCCCCGCCTGGGAGCGAAAAGACGGCGCCCCGACCGATTCTGTCCCGTTTTTGAAAGAGATTTTGGAGGTCGGCGGGTATAAAAGCCCTCTCTCCGACCTGACCGACGACCGGAGGAGCCGCCTCCTGGATCTCTTTTGATTTCATCCATGTTCACATAAAAGAAAGGAAAGAGGACCGCATGCCTTTTCAAGGACTCGGGCTCCATCCCCATCTCGTGAAAGCGATTCGCGAGTTGGGATATACACGACCCACCCCGATTCAGGCGGAGGCGATCCCGGCCGCGCTCGGCGGCGGCGATCTTATCGGCTCGGCTCAGACCGGGACCGGCAAGACGGCGGCCTTTCTCCTGCCGATTCTGCAGAAGATCCTGATCGCGCCGGGGAGGGGAAAGACCCGCGCGCTCATTTTAGCCCCGACCCGCGAGCTGGCGGTTCAGGCGGAGCGGAATCTGCGGGAGCTGTCGAAACATGTCCCGGTTCGGTCGGCCGCCGTTTACGGAGGGGCCGGCATGGAGCCGCAGACCAAGGCGCTTCGCTCCGGCGTCGATGTGGTGATCGCGACCCCCGGCCGTCTTCTCGATCATCTCCGTCGTGGAAACGCCAAGCTGGATCAATTGGAAGTATTGGTGTTGGACGAGGCCGACCGGATGCTCGATATGGGTTTTCTTCCGGACATCCGGAAAATCGTCAAGGTCCTTCCAAAGAACCGGCAGACCATGCTCTTTTCGGCGACGATGCCGAACGAAATCCTCCAACTTTCAAAGGAGGTTTTACATGATCCCCTCAAGATTCAAATCGGCGGCGATGAGAAGACGGCGGTCGGAATCCGGCACGCCGCCTATCCGGTTCCTCAACATCTGAAGACCGAGCTGCTTCTCACCCTCCTCAGAGAGACCGTCATGCTGTCGGTCCTCGTTTTTACGCGGACGAAACATCGCGCCGATCGGCTGGCCCAGGTATTGGAAAGAAAGGGATTCAAGACCGGCCGGCTCCATTCCAATCGGACTCAGTCCCAACGGCTGGCGTCGCTCGACTCTTTTCGGCGGGGCCACTCGCAAATTTTGGTCGCCACCGATATCGCAGCGCGCGGCATCGATGTGGAGAAGATTTCGCACGTCATCAACTTCGATATCCCCGGCGATCCGGAGGCGTATATCCACCGGGTGGGGCGGACGGCGCGGGCGGAGGCGGTGGGGGACGCCTTCACCCTCATTTCGCCCGAAGAGGAAAAGGCGCTTAAGATCATCGAAAAGAGCCTGGGAGCGTCCCTCCCCCGGGTGAAGCTTCCAGATTTCAATTACCGTGCGGCGCCGCCGTCTAAGAGTCCTCATGAAGCCGGAGCGAAAGGGGGCCCGACCCCCCGCGGAAAGAAGTCCCCTCGGCCGGGAGATCGGGGAGGCGGGCACAAAGCGCGAACCAAAGAGCCGTTTTGGAAGCGGCGTTCGCGTTGACGGAACACCTAACCCGGCATAGCCGGGACCCAAAAGAGGTTAATCGTTATTCGTTGACCTTCAGGGAATGGTTTCCGGCGAAACGGAAACCATAAACGTTAAACGGAATTTCTTTTTCAAAACGATCAAAACATTTCTCTTAAGTGACTAACATAAAAGGAGGCATCGATGGGCGAAAAGACGATCCGTAAAGAAAAAAAGAAACCGAAAAAGAAAAAGTAAGAGGAATTAATACAAACGCAATAAATGGTGTTGTGTTTATCGTAGGGGCAGACCTGCGTGTCTGCCCTGGGCGGCCACTGAAGAAGGTTGATTCGTGACCCCAAAGGGGAGAGCGGAGTGGTATCTCTTTGCGACGACCTTTATCTGGGGCGGGACGTTTGTCATTGTGAAGGTGGGGTTGAGCGACGTCTACCCCTTCTTAATGGTCGCGCTCCGGTTTAGTCTCGCCACTCTGTTCCTCCTCCCCTTTTGCCTCCGACCGTTCGCGCGTCTTGACCGTCCCCTCTTTTGGACCGGTTTTCGGCTCGGATTCCTCATTTTCCTCGGTTTTATCTTTCAGACCGCCGGATTGAACGACACCACCGCCTCCAAATCGGCGTTCATCACGAGTATGATGGTCGTCTTCACCCCCTTCTTTCAGATGATCCTCCTGAAGAAGCGGCCGCGGCGGCGCCATCTCGTCGGGGTCGCCCTTGTTTCGGTCGGGCTTTGGTTTCTGACCGCCCCCTCCGGAGGGGGATTCAACCGGGGGGACCTGCTGACCCTTCTCTGCGCGATCGTCTTCGGCCTCTACCTCGTCCTCCTCGATATTGCTTCAAGGCGGCATGAGATTCTTCCGCTCACTTTTGTCCAAATGCTCGCCCCCGCCCTCTATAGTTGGGGCGCCCTTCCTTTTTTCGAACGTCCCTTCCTGATTCCGACCGGATCGGTTTTTTTCGCCCTCGGCTACACGGCGATCCTCGCCACGGTCGTGACCGGATATATTCAGACCCGGTATCAGCGCGACACCACCCCCACCCGCGCCGCCCTGATCTTCAGCATCGAGCCGCTCTGGGCCGCGATTTTAGGGTTCCTCTTTCTCGGCGAGGCGTTGGGGGCCTGGGGAGCTCTGGGAGGGGCGTTGATCCTCGGCGGGATTCTCTTTTCCGAATTGTCCGACGTGATGGGCGCGCGTTTGAAAAAACGGTTGGCCCCGGCTCCGTCCGAGTCTTCTCTTAAATAAAATTTTTCTTTGAAAAATAATTTTTTTATGGTATAAGGGCCGGAATTGTCTCAAGAGGTCGATTCCTGCGGGGTCGAATTTGGAAAAGGAGGGAAAAATGAGAAGACGATGGCGCTGGTTGTCGGGTTTGATTTTAGGGGGGGTCTTGATCGCGGGCGTTCCCGCCCAGGGGGCCGAGGTTGAGGCGGGAAAAGTGACGCTGAATTTCTCCGGGGACCTGCGGCTCAGGTCGGAATATATCAGCAACGCCAGGTTTAATGAGGGCGATTACCGGTGGAGGCAGCGGTTTCGATTGAGGTTCGGCGTTACGGCGGATCTCACGGAACATACCACGGTCGGTTTCCGGTTGGTATCCGGCCCCAAGAACGATCAACCCTCCGGCAACCAGACCTTTGACAGCGAAAATTTCGCCAAGTTCGATTTTCCGATCGATCGGGTCTTTCTCCGATATAAGAGGGAGACCGGACCGGCCCTGATGACCCTCCACATCGGCAAGTTCGGCCACCCCTTCTACACCCTCTCCGGCATCGTTTGGGACGATGATCTCCAGCCGGCGGGGGCGGCGGAGGTGTTCAACCTAAAAGGGACCGGCCTGACCGTCGCGCTCGCCCAGTACGTGATCCGGGAAACCGATGAGTCGAAAGGGAC
>DATDON010000331.1:0-3135 GCA_035293225.1 Candidatus Manganitrophaceae bacterium | reverse complement strand
GTCCGGCGGTCCGGCTTCGCTTCCACATCCCCCAGATCAGACTCCGGTCGGCCCGTTCCAGTTCGGCGAATTGGGGGAAGGTCGCCATCAGGCTGAGCTGTTCGGCGTCGCCGGCGTAAATGCCGGCCAAAATCGGCTCCGCCAGCTTCCGAAGCGCCTCCTCTCCCAATCTCCGCCGGACGAAGGAGGCGATGCTCTCGTCCTCGTTGACATCCCTTTTTGGGATCAAGAGATCGAGCCCCATCCGGATTTTCCCGGGGAGGGAGATCAGGGGGGTGGAGAGAAAGGGGGCGAGCCGGCCGGGGACCATCAGGTTGAATCCTTCCGGAAGGGGGAGAAGTTTTCCTCCCGACAGGATATAGATCGCCTTCTCGACCGGATTGGTCTGGACCAGTTGATCGGTCAGTCCGACTCTCCGGCAGAGCTCCAATCCCCACGGTTTCTGGGTGATAAAGGAGTCGGGGCCTCCTTCGATGATAAAACCGCCGGCCCGCTCGGTGAGGATCTTTCCGCCGAGGCGCTTCTCGGCCTCAACCAAGAGGCAGTCGGCCGCGTCGCCCCGCTCTTTAAGGCTCTCTTGAAGGAAGAAGGCGGTGGAGAGGCCGGTGATTCCGCCGCCGATGATGATGACTTTTTTCTTTGGAATGTTCATTGATGGTTATTTTATGCGAAATCAAAGATTGTTGCAATTGTAAAGGATTTTGAGTTCTTGGGGCGCCGCCCCAAACCCCGCCGTGGGGGCTCCTCGCCGAGCCCCCTCCGGCTTCCCCGGGGCGCTGGGGTTCCCCCTAGACCCCACGGTCGCATGATTGCGCGACCGCCTTCGGCGGACTGCGCAACAGGCGACCTGATTCGGTGGATGAAACGGCTCATTTTAGTAGAGACATCGAAGATCTTTCCCCGACCCCCTTCCCCCGGCCCTGCTCTTGTCATCTGGTTCCTAAATAGGTATACTCCTCGGCGGGAAATTGTTTGGGAGGTGAAAGTCAAGATGAATGCGGAGCGGAGCCGGAGACTAAGATTATTTTTCGGGCCGGGGGATGTCAAGGCTTTTTTCGGGTTGGTCGTCGATAATATGACCCAACTGGTGATCATGGCGTCGATCCTGGTCGGCGTTTTTCATTATCCGCGGGAGATCGTTTATTACCGGATGATTCCCGGCTCCGCGGTCGGGGTCTTGATCGGGGATCTCATCTATACGGTGATGGCGGTCCGTCTGGCGCGGCGGACCGGTCGAAGCGACATCACCGCGATGCCGCTCGGCATCGACACCCCTTCCCTCTTCGCCTTCACCTTCGGCGTCGTCGGGCCCGCCTATGTCGCGACGAACGACGCCGATCTCGCCTGGAAGATCTCGATGGCGGTCATCGTCGTGGTCGGGCTGGTGAAGACGGCCGGCGCCTTCTTCGGGCCGATGATCCGGCGGGTCGTCCCCCGCGCCGGGCTCCTCGGGCCGATCGCGGCGGTGGCGCTGATGTTGATCGCCTTCCTCCCGTCGCTGGAGATTTTTCACGTCCCCATCGTCGGCCTTTTTTCATTGATCGTGATCCTCACCTGCATTATCGGGAAGGTTCCGTTCCCCTTTCGCCTTCCGGCCGCCTTCGCCGCGGTGTTGATGGGGTCGATCCTCTATTATGCGATGGCCCTTTTCGGTTTTGCGACGCTCCCTCCCTTCTCCCAACATCTGGAGACCCTCCGGCCGGCCCTTCCGATCCCGACCTTCGCCTTCATCGAAGGGCTTCCCTATATCCTCTCGTATCTTCCCTTGGCGGTTCCGTTTGCCCTCGTCGTCATTATCGGAGGGATCGACGTGACCGAAAGCGCCGCGGCGGCGGGGGACGAATACGACACCCGGTGGGTCTTGCTGACGAGCGGCCTTTCGACCCTGGCGGGAGGGCTCTGCGGCGGGGTGGCGCAGACGACCCCTTACATCGGCCATCCGGCGTACAAAGAGATGGGGGGCCGCGCCGGGTACACCTTATATACGGCGCTCTTCATCGGATTGGGGGGGATGCTCGGTTTCTTGGGGGTGATGGTCGATCTTCTTCCGGGGGCGGCGGTGGCGCCGATTCTGATTTTCATCGGCCTGGAGATCACCGCCCAGGCCTTTGAGGCGACCCCGCAGCGGCATTACAAAGCGGTCGCAATCGCCTTTCTGCCGGTCATCGCCGATCTGATTTTCATCCAGTGGAATAATCTTTTGAATCACCTGGGGAAGCGCTCTTCCGATCTTCAGGGGGAAGGGGCGGGGGCTTATCAGATTATCGTGTTGCTGGCGAACGGTTTCATCATCTCCTCCCTCCTCTGGGCGGCGGGGCTCTCCCTCATCATCGACACGCGCTTGAGGCGGGCCGCCCTCTTCTTCGCGCTCGGAGGATTCTTAGCGCTCTTCGGCGTGGTCCACTCCCCCTTCGAAGACGGGCGGGTCTTCTTCCCGTGGAAAATCGACGGGACGATCCATTACCAGCTCAGCGCGGCGTATGGACTGATGGCCCTCTTTCTCGCGCTGATGGCCTACCTGAGAGAGGAGAGAAAAGAGACGACCTGATTGGATTTTAGCGCGTTCATCCCTGTCAACCTAAATCAAATTAAAGGAAAGGGTTTTGGATCCGCATCCCCTCGAACTTCCGGCCATCCTGAAAATCTTCGCTCAGCAAAAGAGAGGCCCTTCCTTTCCTGGCCGCCGCGATAATCAGCGCATCCCAAAAAGAGAGTTTCGACTTCTCTTCGACCTCGGAGGCCGCCAGGATCATCGGGCCATGGACCGAAACCACTTCCCAGGCCAAATACTGTTCAATTAAACGCCGGGCGTCTCTTCGAGGGAGCGGTTTCGGAATTTTTCGGGTGACGTTCACATAGAATTCCTGCAGGACCTGGACGCTGACCACTCCATTCCGCGTCTCCCAGAGCCCCTCCAGGATCGTCTTGGCCCGAAGATGTTTCGCGCCGGCGTCCCGATCATAGGCGTACAAAAGGACATTGGTGTCGACAAATGTTTTACCGCTCATGAAGCGCCTCTCGGCCCGCGATCCTTTTTCCCCCGAGAGGATAACCCTTCTTCAGCGTCTCCAGGGCCTTCTCTTTGGCCGCCAGATAGCCCTCCTCCTCGGCGACCAATTTTTCCAGGCATTCAGA
>DATDON010000330.1:0-11866 GCA_035293225.1 Candidatus Manganitrophaceae bacterium | reverse complement strand
AGGCGAATGATCTCTTTCGCTAAAGGGAGCGCCCTCCTTTCCCATTTCGTCATCGCCGCCTGCTTCTCCGCTTATTTTTCGAGCGACGCGCTTCGATTGGAATGGTCTCTTTTGGGGGCCGCCGCCATCGGCGCCTCTTTTGGTTTGACCATTTACGGATGGAGGCCCCGACCGGCGCCACGGTTCTGGACCGTTCTTTCTTTTTTATTCTGTCTCTTTTTCGTCGCCGATATACTCTGGTTCTCGAGGGCCCTTCTTCCGGCGGTCATCCGTTTTTTGATCTATCTGATGATCTATCGCCTCTTTCATCCTGGGTCCTCAAAAGAGGATCTTCAGCTCTACCTCATCGGATTTTTGCAGCTGTTGGCCGCCGCCGGGGCCGGAGACCGTTTGGGATACGCTTTCTCTTTTTCCCTCTCCTTTTTATTTCTGATCTGGGGGCTTCTGGTTCAACATCTTAAAGGAGAGTACGAGCGCCGCTCCCCCTCTTATCTCGAGCGAAGATTTGTCGACGCCTGTCCTTCATCGTTTTTTATCAGGGTGAATCTCCTTTCTCTCTCCGGCCTTGGATTATCCCTCCTGATCTTTTTCATGATCCCGCGCGTCGGGGTGGGATTGTTCCAGAACAGAGGTTCCTCTCCGCAGAAAATATCGGGGTTTTCGGAAAAGGTGGACCTCGGGTCGATCGGTCCGGTCAAGCGCGACTCCTCATTAGTGATGCGGGTGATTCCCCCCGAAGGTGAAAAAAGCGAGTTCTACTTGCGGGGGATGTCGTTCGATCTTTATGACGGGCGGGCCTGGAAAAATACCTTGGGCCGCAAAGTGGATTTGAAAAAAACCTCGGATCAAACCTTTGAGGTTTCGCCGGCGCCCGCGGGGGGGCGACTCTTTAAAGAGACCATCCTTTTGGAGCCGATCGAGACGGCTGTGCTGTTTCTTGCCGGATCGGGGGCGAACGTTCGCGGAAACTTCAGGACGATTTTGAAAGACGCCTCCGGGACCCTCTATTTCCCTTCCGTTCCGCTCAGCCAGACCGAATACGAAGTCGGCGCCTTGCAGAAGCGCCTCTCCGGGGCCGATTTAAGGGCGACCCGGATCGAATATCCCCCCTTCGTTCAAGAGCATTATCTCTTCATCGAAGTCTCTCCGGAGGCCCAGGCGCTTGCCCGCGAAGTCACCGGCCCCTTTTCGACCGTCTATGAAAAGGCGCGGGCGGTGGAGCGTTTTCTGAAAAGCCGCTATACCTACAGCCTGGAAGTGGCGCCTTCGGCGCGTCCTCCGATCGAAGACTTTCTCTTTTTTCAAAAGAAGGGCTATTGTGAGTATTACGCCACGGCGATGGTGGCGCTGCTTCGAAGCGCGGGGATCGCCTCACGGCTGGTCACCGGATTTCTTCCGGGGGAATGGAACGAGTTCGGAAAATATTACGTCGTTCGCCAGAGCGACACCCATGCCTGGGTGGAGGTCTATTTTCCGGAGGGGGGGTGGTTCCCGTTCGATCCGACCCCCTCCGCCGCGGAAGAGACGTTCTTCGTTTTCAAACGGATCGCGGCCTATATCGATTGGGCGCGGCTCAAATGGGATCGGTATATCGTCCGCTATTCGCTCGCCGACCAATTCGCTTTATTTCAAAAAACGCGCGACCGGGTCGACCGCTTTTCCGGCGGCCTCGTCCGCTGGATCGCCCTGGCGAGAAGGGCCGTTCGATCGGCGGACTTGATGACGGCATTGCAAACGATCGCCCTTTTGCTCTTTATCGGGGCCGCCTTATTTTTTTATCGAAATCGAAAAGGCCGCCCCGGAAAGGGAGGCGTTCCTCGGCGGGAAGCGACCCTCTTTTACGGCCGGATGCTGCGGATCTTGGCGAAAAAGGGATTTCTCAAAAAAGAGAGCGAGACCCCTCTGGAGTTTGTCGCGGCGATGGCGCCGTCCGGCGCCCGGTTCCTCAATTCCGCGGAGGCGTTGACTGAAGTCTATTGTCGGGCTCGGTTCGGCGCGGAGACCCTTTCACGGGAGGATCTCCTCCGCGTGGAGCGTCTCTTGGTCGAGATGGAGGGGCCATAAGGGGGGAACCCTTTCGTTCGAGGCTTTTAAAGGGTTGTTGAAGCCGCCTTCTAAAAAAGCGACCGAGCGAAATAATGAAAGGCCAGGGGTCGCGGGGGCTCCATATCCGAAACATCTTGGGGCCGAGGAACGACCGGACCCAATCGGTCGCCTTCCATTCCTCCGCCGCCCGGTATTGCAGGAAGGCCTTGATATCTTGCTTCACATGGATCCATTTGATTCCGGTCGAGTACGCGTCGGAAGGGGGGACCGGCCGGTTCAAGAGGGAATCATAGGCCATCGCCGGCAGATTGACCCCCGCGCGCGCGCCGAGATCGATCGCCAATCCGAATCGGGGATTAATCTCCAGGAGCCGGGGGGAGCGGTCCCGGCCGTCGATTTTAAAGTCGATGTGGGCGGCGCCGCGATACCGGATCCGCCGGAGGGCGCTCAGCGCCACGCGCGCGATTTCAGGATGGCGGGCCGTCTCCGCCATCGAACTGACGCCGCATCCCATCGGAAAGGTTCGAATCCGCCGGCCGATGAAATAACCCAACGGCTCCGACCGGGCGTCGAAGTAGGTGTCGAAAAAATAAATCTGGTCATCCCTGCCCGGAATATATTCCTGGATGAGAATTTCCGGGCGCCACCCCCACAGCTCTCGATAGAGGGATCGAAGCGCGCGGGGGGTCTCCGCCCGAAGCGCCTTGATCCCTTCCCCGTACCGTTTTTGAAAGGCCGCTTCCTTCCAAAAAGACTGTTGGGTCGGCTTCAAGACGCAGGGAAAAGGGAGACGGGGGAGGATCGATTCCATCTCACAGGGATCTCGAGGCTGCCAGGTCTTTGGGATCGGAAGGCCGTATTCGGCGGCCATTTTATAAAAAAGCCCCTTATCGACCAGGAGATCGGCCTGTTTTTCAGAGGGGAGATTCAGAATGAAATAGGGGGATAAAACCGACCGGTTTTTGGAGACGAATTGAAAATCGGGCTCTCCGTTGCAAAAGAGAAGACTCCTTCCCAGTTCTTTTCCCACGATCAGCAAAAGATCGAGGGTCTCCCGGCAATCGGGGTCGAAGCTCGGAACGACGATCGATTTTAAGCAATACCGTGAAGCAAAGGCGAGGTGGTCTTTATCGCGGGCCACCACCACACAGGGAATCCCCCTCTCCCCCAGGCAGCGGACCAGGCCCATTTCGCCCAGCGCCACGGCATGCGCCGGTTTTGGCCTCAATTTTTCTCCAAAGCCACTAAAAATCACCTAAAATTAAAAAGTGATGCAAAGAATAAACCGATTCATTTACAAGCCCAGGATGACTTTTTTCGGATTGAATGTGAAAATGTTTGCAGGAAAACGACCTCTTTTTGCCGATCAAGCGCAGCTTTGTGTCGCGAAGAGACGTTTCCCTTCAAAAAAGTTGACTCTCTTATTCAAAATCGGTACGATATGATATGAAAAATAGGAGGGAAAAAAGACGATGAAAATGACAAACATGTTCGTGAGAGGATGGATCGTCTGGGTGGGGGCGCTTTTGCTCGGGGTGTCGGCGTTTTTGGGGTCGGCCGGGGCTTGCTCTTCAATGGGCCCCGATAAACACATGGGGGTGGTCAAGGAGATCGACGCCCGGCAAGGGGTGTTGACGATCATCGACGCGGAGACGGGAAAACCGATCCGCTTCACGGCGGCGGAGCGGCTCCTGAAGGGGATCAAGATCAACGACAAGGCGGTCGTCACCTTCAAAACGGAGGGGGACCGATTGGTGGCGAAAGCGCTTGAGGCTCATTAAAAACGTTTTTCGTCGATCTTTTCGTCGATATTGATGATCCCCTTTTTAATCCCCTTGATTGCGGCCTGGGTCCGGTCGTAAACTTTTAATTTGTGAAAAATATTCCGGACGTGATTTTTGATCGTTTTTTCGCTGAGCGCCAAATCGTTCGCGATTTCTTTATTGGTTTTCCCCTCAGCGACCCGTTTGAGAACATCGATCTCCCGGGCGCTTAACCGGTCGGCGCCGCCCGACGGCTCTTTTTGAGATTTTTTTTCGGGGCCTCGTGAAAATTCGCCGAGGATTTTCCGGATGATGGCGGGATGGATCAACGACTCCCCTTTGTAGATGGAGCGGATCGCCTTCACGACCTCGGAGGAGTCGGAATCTTTAAGAAGATAGCCGGTGACGCCGGCCCGGACCAGATCAAAAATGATCGCGTCGTCCTCGTGCATGGTGAGGGCGACGACCCCGATCTGAGGGTTTTCTTTTTTGATCAACCGGGTCGCTTCGACGCCGTTCATCTGCGGCATCGACATGTCCATGAGAATCACGTCCGGCTTCAGCGTTCTCGCCTTCTGGACCGCCTCGAGGCCGTTCGTCGCCTCCCCCACCACGTCCATGTCGCTTTTGGTCTTGAGGATCGCCCCCAGTCCTTCCCGAACCACCCGGTGGTCGTCCGCAATGAGTATCCTGATCTTATTCAATGGGACTCTCTTCCCGCAACGGGATTTGAATCATGACGTTGGCGCCTTGCCCCACGCGGCTTAAAATCTTCGCCTTTCCCCCCAACAACCGGGCCCTTTCGGTAATCGCCATGAGTCCGAAAGAATTCAACTTCTCGGAACGCAATGAAATCTGTTTGGAATCGAATCCGACGCCGTCATCGACGATGGAGGCGGTCAGCGCCTCTTTCCCGATGTTGAGCTTCACCTGAACGCGCTTGGCTTTTGAATGTTTTTGAACGTTGGCCAGCGCCTCTTGGATGATGCGAAAAACAAATATCTTCGCTTGAGAGGTCAAATTGCGCTCGTCCCCGGAGGTCTCCAATTCGGCTTTGATCTGATATTGCTTTTCGTAGGTCTTGATGTAATTTTTCAGGGCGGGAAATAGACCCGATCGGTCGAGATAGATCGGCCGAAGGTTAAAGACCACTTCACGCGCCTCCGAAATCGCCTCCTTGAGGAGGGACTTGGTCTCTTGAATCGATTCAAGGGAAAGGGCCGGGTTTTTCTTCATCTGGTTGGCGCAATAATCGAGACGATAATTCAATCCCACCAAGGTCTGGACCAACCCGTCATGGATATCGCACGCAATTCGGGTCCGCTCTTCCGCGATCGCCAATTCCACCTCTTTGACGTAGAGCCGGTAGAGCGACTGATATTCCAGGAGATGCCGTTCGATCTCCTCCTTGCTCTTGATCCGCTCCTCGATCAACTGCCACATAAACTTGGCGGAGGGCCCGCCGATAATCGCCAGTCCCGGCCGCCGGGCGGATTGGAGCGTTTCTTCCACCTCTTTGTTTCCGGTCACGTCGATCACCAGATCGACCTTTTTAGACTGAAGGAGTTTTTTGTAGTCGGGGGTCACCGGAATCTTCAGTTTCTTCGCCAGGCGGACGCCGGGGGCGTTTTTATCGACATCGGAGATCCCGACGATCCGGACCAGCGGATCGTTGTAAAAAATCTCGATGAGAGAAGTCCCTCCCCGGCCTCCTCCAATGATGGCCACATTCGTCAATTTTTTTTCTCCCGCGTTATTCATCGTCTTCAGTCAAGAAGTTCATTTTATCTGAATTTTGTCCCGGTGACAAGGTTTCGGCATAAATTTTCTTGACAAAGTAAAAGCTCCCTTTCTACAATGTAAGGCTTCGCGTTCCCTCTCCAAAGGCGCGCGTCCACCGGAAAGCGCCCGGAAAGCGCCCGAAGGAGGCGCCTTCCGGCGTCGGGAGAGGGGCCGAGAACCCCATCACTCTTATAGAAGGAGAACAATGCGACATGGATAATACTTCACTTACGATTATATTCGCGCTGATTTGCGCCGGGATCGGCGTCGGCTACGCCGTTTATCTTGTGTTTTGGGTGATGCGCCTGGACGCGGGGTCGCCGGAGATGAAAAAAATACAGGCGGCCATACAGGAAGGGGCGCAGGCCTACATGGCCCGGCAATATAAAACCGTCTCCATCGTCGCGGCGGCTCTCTTTCTTCTCCTTTGGATTGCCGGGTTTTGGTCGGATCACTTCGGTCTCTTGACCGCGGTCGGATTTCTGGTGGGAGGGGTCGCTTCGGCGATCTCCGGCTACGTCGGAATGATGGTCGCGGTCCGGGCCAACGCGAGGACCGCCCAAGCGGCCCATCAAGGCTTAAGCGCCGCGTTGAATGTGGCTTTTCGGGGGGGCGCGGTCACCGGCCTTTTACTCATCGGCCTGGGGCTTTTGTCGGTGACCGGGTTTTACGCCATCGGCTCCTCCATCGCGGGAGAGGAGAAGGTGATCCCGGCGCTCCTCTCTTTGGGGCTGGGAGGAAGCCTCATCTCTCTCTTTGCCCGGGTGGGCGGGGGAATTTACACCAAAGCGGCCGATGTCGGCGCCGATCTCGTCGGAAAAGTGGAGGCGGGTATTCCGGAGGATGATCCGCGCAATCCGGCGGTGATCGCCGACAATGTTGGAGACAATGTGGGGGATTGCGCGGGGATGGCGGCCGACCTGTTTGAGACCTACGCCGTGACGACCGTCGCGACGATGGCGCTGGCCCACCTCCTCTATCCCGGCGTGAAGAACGCCATTCTCTTTCCCTTGGTCCTCGGGGGGGCGGCGATTCTCATGACGATTATCGGGAGCTGGTTCGTCCGGCTCGGGACGGGGGGAGGGATCATGGCCGCCCTTTACAAAGGATTCATCGCCACCGGCGCCCTTTCCGCCCTCGCGTTCTACCCGGCGACCTTTTGGCTTATGGACGGCGTCGGAGGGATCTCGGCGATGAATTATTATCTGGCCGCCCTCATCGGATTGGGGGTGACGATGGCTCTGGTGGTCATCACCGACTATTATACCGCCAAGAAATTCAGCCCGGTCCAAGAGATCGCGAAGGCCTCCGTGACGGGGCATGGGACGAATATCATCGCCGGCTTGGCCGTGTCGCTCCAATCGACGGCGCTTCCGGTCCTCGTGATCGGCGGGGCGATCTTGGGGAGTTATGCGCTGGCCGGCCTCTTCGGCGTGGCGATCGCGGCGGAGGCGATGTTGACGATGGCGGGGATCGTGGTGGCGATCGACTCATTCGGCCCGATCACCGACAACGCCGGGGGAATCGCGGAGATGGCCAACATGGGAAAGGGGGTGCGCGACGTCACCGATCCCTTGGACGCCGTCGGGAACACCACCAAGGCGGTCACCAAAGGATACGCCATCGGCTCCGCGGCCCTCGCCGCCATTGTCCTCTTTTCGGAATATACCCGTTCGGTTTCAAAAGGGGGGGACGGGCGTCCCCCCCTCACGTTCGATCTTTCCGACCCGCTGGTGTTGGTCGGTCTTTTCATCGGCGGCCTTCTCCCTTTCCTCTTCGCCTCTTTATTGATGAAGGCGGTCGGTCAGGCGGCGGGTTCGATTGTGGAGGAGGTCCGGAGGCAATTTCGGGAGATCAAAGGGATCATGGAAGGGACGGGGAAACCGGAATATGGCCGCTGCGTCGATATCGTAACGATCGCCGCGATCCGGAAGATGATGGCGCCGTCGTTGATTCCGGTCCTGGTCCCCATCGTCGTGGGAGCGACCCTCGGGCCCAAGGCGCTCGGCGGCGTCCTGGTCGGAAGCATCGTGACCGGCCTTTTTGTCGCGATCTCCATGACCTCCGGCGGCGCCGCCTGGGACAACGCCAAGAAATACATCGAAGAGGGCCATTACGGCGGAAAGAAGAGCCCCGCCCATCAGGCCGCGGTGACCGGGGACACGGTCGGGGATCCCTATAAGGACACCGCCGGCCCCGGCATCAATCCGATGATTAAAGTGATCAACTTGGTCGCTGTTTTGTTGGGGGTTTTGATGTTCGGTTAAAAATGCCCAGGTTCAGGGTGAGGTTAAGGTTGAGGAAAAATAAATCTAGGTCTCTCTCTTAGCCTTAACCTCACCCTCAGCCTTTTCTTTCACTCCCGCTTCTCCCAGGAGGCCTTTCAACTCGGACATGAATTGGTTGACATCTTTGAATTCCCGGTAGACGGAGGCGAAGCGGACATAGGCGACCTGGTCCAATTCGTGCAGTTGCCGCATCACCTCTTCGCCGATGGCGCGGCTTTCGACCTCGGTCTCTCCAAGCTCCTGAACCTTCTTTTCGATTCGGGTGACGACCGACTCCAGAAGATCGACGCTGACCGGACGTTTCTCACAGGCTTTTTTGAGGCCGGATAGGATTTTTTGGCGATCAAACGGCTCGCGCCGGCCGTCCTTTTTGATCACCATCGGGAAGATTTCTTCGACCCGTTCGTACGTGGTAAACCGCCGCTGACAGTTCAGACATTCCCGGCGTCTCCGGATGACCTCCCCCTCTTTGCTGAGGCGGGAATCGACCACTTTATCTTCAATATGGTCGCAGAAGGGACACTGCATGCTCGCTGCCTATCAGAAATTAAGAAAAGTTGACGGCTCGATCTCGCTCCAGGCCTCAGGCTCAAGCGCAGCCTTAACCTTTTTCCTTCGAAAACCGCTTACATAAAGATTGGACCTGCTCCCGAATCTGTTCCAGGACCGTCTCTTCCTTTCGATGCCGGAGGACGGTGTCGATGAAGCCCGCGATCTCTTGCATTTCCTTTTCTTTCATCCCGCGGGTCGTCACGATCGGCGTTCCCAACCGGATGCCGCTCGCCTGCGCCGGCGGCCGCTCGTCAAAGGGGATGGCGTTTTTGTTGACGGTGATTCCGGCCTGATCGAGCGCCTCTTCGGCCTCTTTTCCGGTGATCCCCTGTTTGGTCAGATCGACCAGCATCAGGTGGTTGTCGGTTCCTCCCGAAACGATCTGATACCCTTTTGAGAGGAGGGCGTTCGCGAGCGCGGCGGCGTTGGCGATGATCTGCTTTTGATAGTCGACGAACTCCTCGGTCAGGGCCTCTTTAAATGCCACCGCCTTCGCCGCGATGATATGCATCAGCGGCCCCCCCTGAATTCCGGGGAAGATCGCCTTATCGACCGCCTTCGCGTATTTCTGAAGGGAGAGGATCATCCCCCCCCGGGGACCGCGAAGGGTTTTATGGGTGGTGGTGGTCACAAAATCGGCGTGGGGAATGGGGGAAGGGTGAAGCTTCGCCGCCACCAGGCCGGCGATATGGGCCATATCGACCATCAGATACGCCCCGACGCTGTCGGCGATCTTCCTGAATTTCTCGAAGTCCAATATCCGGGAGTAAGCGGAGGCCCCCACCACCACCATTTTGGGCCGTTCTTTTTCGGCCAACGCGGCGACCTCTTGGTAATCGATCCGGCCGGTCTCTTTTCGAACCCCGTAAGAAACAACGCGGTAGAGCATCCCTGAAAAGTTCACCGGACTGCCGTGGGTGAGGTGCCCGCCGTGGGCCAGACTCATTCCCAGAATCGTCTCCCCCGGCTTGAGGACGGCGAAGTAAACCGCCATGTTGGCCTGCGACCCGGAATGGGGCTGGACGTTGACATGTTCGCCGCCGAAAATCCTTTTGGCCCGCTCAATCGCCAAAGACTCCACCACGTCGACAAACTGGCATCCGCCGTAGTAGCGTTTTCCCGGATATCCCTCGGCGTATTTGTTGGTCAAAAGAGACCCCTGCGCCTCCAGGACCGCCCGGCTGACATAGTTTTCCGATGCGATCAAGATGATCTTGTCTTTTTCCCGTTGCGCTTCGTCAAGGATCGCCTGCTCGACCTCCGGGTCAAAACTCCTTAAGCTGAACTCCTCTCCCTTTTTCATACCCTCCTCACGGGCCCTTTCTCATTTTTTATGTTGGACCGGCGCCCTGGTTCTTTTGGTTCTTTTCAATCTCCCGGATCTTATCGATTCTTCTCTGGTGTCGTTTCCCTTCGAAATCCGTTTTAAACCAGACGTCCACGATCTGAAGCGCCGTCTCTTCGTCGAGGACGCGCCCCCCTAAAACCAGGATGTTCGCGTCGTTATGACGACGGCTCGCCTCCGCGGTCATCCGATCGTGGCAGAGGGCCGCCCGAACCCCCGGAAACTTATTCGCCACGATCGACATTCCAATACCGGTTCCACAGATGAGGATGCCGCGGTCGGTGTCCCCTTTTGAGACAGACTCCGCGACCTTGACCGCATAGTCGGGATAATCGACCGAACCGTCGTCGTCGGTTCCCATATCGACGCTGTTCATCTTTTTTTCGGTCAGGAAGCGGAGAATGCGATTTTTGAGCCTAAAACCGGCGTGGTCGGAGGCGATTTGCACCTTCATCGTAAGACCCCTAGGATGGTATCGATTCTCTCTTCCGGTGTCAAGGAGAATCGGCGCGGGATTTTAAAGCATTTCACGGAGCGCCTGTTCGACCTCCTTTTTGACCAACGCGACCACCTTGTCGCCGGGGGTGAGTTCCGTGTCCCCCTTCGGGATGATGATCTTTTCCCCCCGTATGACCGAAATGAAGATCGCCCCTTCCGGCAGATGGATCTCTCTGATCTTCTTTCCCATAATCCAAGAGGAGGGGGAGGGATCGATCTCAATGATTTCGACATTGCCGGAGCGAAGGGTCACCAGCGGGATCACCATATCTTCCGCTTTCACCTGCTCCTCGATCAGGGAGTCGATCAGCCGGGTCGAGCTGACGGTCGCGTCGACCCCCAGGGTTGAAAAAAAAGATTCGTTGCGGGGATCATTGACGCGGGCGATGGTGCGCGGGCATTTAAAAACCGTTTTGGCGACTTGACAGATGACCAGATTGTCCTCGTCCGTCCCGGTGACCGCCACCAGCACGTCGGCCCGGTTCGCCCCTCCTTCCCGCAGGACGCTCACCCGGGAGCCGTTTCCCTCCATCAGCGACTCCCCGAATTCGGCCGCCAGCGAGGCGGTCTTGGCCTTGTCTTTTTCGATTAATAAGACTTCGTGCCTTTCCGCCAAGAGGAGCTTTGCCAAGTTGTACCCCACTTTCCCCCCCCCGACCACGATGATATACACGTCAAGCCCCTTTCTCTAACATCTTCAGCATTTCTTGAAGCGCGAAATTCGTCGGGCAGACCGTCTCTAAGCCTAAATCGCGATAGACGCCCGATAAGGTGGGGTCGAAGACGCGGATGAGGACACGGGGGATGCGATACCTTTTTTGCATCGCCTGCGCCACCATGATATTCACGTTGTCCACGCCGGTCACCGCGATAAAGGCATCGGTTGGGCTCGAAAAAACCAATTCAGAGGTCTCATCGTTAAAAATATTGCCGGTCACGCGATGGATATTGGGGTGATCGTCAAGATTTTTAAATTTCGTATCTTCTTCATCGACAATGATGATCTGATGCCCTTTGTGAACCAGGGCGTTGGCCAGGCGGGATCCCAGCCGTCCGGAGCCTAGAATTACGATGTTCATGGTTTCCTCAGTTTATTATATGTGGGAGCCTGTCCGAAGAATTCGCTAACCGTTAAACGCTAGTCGTTATTCGGAAAGAAAGGTTCTTACGTTTCACGAATAACGTTTCACGAATAGCGTCTTTTCTCCCCGCTGCCCCCACGCCCCGCGCATACAATCCGATCGATCGCGTCTGTATAGTATAAAGGGTTCATCTCGAATGTTCAAATGTCCTTTTGGCGTCCCCCTTGGCTATGATCCTTTTGGGAGTTTATCAATAATCACCTCGCAAGGGGAGTGCCTGAGAACGATATCGGACGTTCTCCCCAGCCACTCTCCCCGCAACCACTGTTCGGAGCGGATTCCCAAAACGATCATGTCGACATCCCGTTCCCGAGCGACCCGAACGATCTCCTCCCCCGCCAGCCGCGCCCGTTGAATGATTTTCTGGGAAGGGAGCCCATGAAGGTTCACGATGGAAACGGCCCGCTCCAAGGCGCTTTCGGCCTCTTTTTCCGACTCCGCCAATGGGAT
>DATDON010000329.1:0-2123 GCA_035293225.1 Candidatus Manganitrophaceae bacterium | reverse complement strand
ACCAGAATAATCAGATCGACGAGGTTTTGCTCCATCACCTCCTCGTAGGTCTTGCGCAGCGTCTGCTCCGCATTGTACGCCGGCATGACGACGATCACTTTTTTGTCCTTGAACATACTCTTTCCCTGTCAACCCTTTCTTTTAAAAACAAGCAGGTAATATTCCGATTTCGGCGCGTAGCCGGCCGACGCGGCGTCCCACGCGTATTCCGTGCGGTCGGCCGAGAGGATGTCGATCACCCCGACCCGATCAAACCCTTCCTGTATATACTTTCCGAACCAATCGAATATCAAATTCTCGGACTCCGGCCTCCGAAGCCAGGAGGTGGGAATGGCGGCGAATACGAGAAAAAGAGGCCGCGCCGCTTCGATTTCTTGGATCATCTCCTCCTGCATCCGCCGGGCATACTTCTGATTTTCCATCAAACCGTAGGTGTAGATGTGTCCGGTGGCGGAACGCCGCCCCGAATAAAAGTAAATCTGGGGCTCCGAGCCGAGCACGGCGATCCGGTCCCCCTCGGCCGATTTTTTTTTGATATAGTCCGCGATTTCCAAAGATTCCGGAAAGGGATTCGCCCCGTAAGTCGTCCGGCTCGCCTCGCGCGGCGTCATCTCAAAGAAAAACGCTTTTTGTTGAATGAAAGAATAAATCAGCGCCGCCGTGAATACGAGCGCCGGCGCCCCCTTCCAGATGCTCATCCGGTTCCGGATTGAGCCGACGGCGACCCCCGTCAGGAGAGAGACCGCCGGGAGGAGGAGGATAAAATAATGCTCCCGGAAGAAGAGGCCCGGACAGACCGCCAGGAACGAAAAAATGAAAAAACCGCCGACAAAAACGGCGCGCGAGCGGGCTTCTTTATCCCAGAACAAAGCGGTCCCCCCGATCACCGCGATCCCCCAGAGGAGAATGGCCGGCCCGGCGACATGTGATAATTGGTCTTTAAAAATCGAGAACCCCGCGGAAAGGGGGATTTGGGAGACGTACTCTCTCGCGTATTGAAACGTCCAAAACCGGAAGTTCTCAAACGCCCCGGCCATAAAGAGCGCCAAGCAGGTCGATGCGAACGGGAGCGCGGCGCCGACCAAGAAGACCAACCCTTTCAGGAGAGAGCGGGACGGCCGAATCGGCCGGCGTTTCAGCTCATCCCATAGAAGATAGAGAGCGCCGAATCCGACGAAAAAGATCCCATGCTGTTTCATGATAAAGGCCGAACCCAGGAGCGCCCCGCCCGCGAAATAGAACCGGAGTCGATGACCTAAGGGGAATGGTTTCCGGTGAAACGGAACACCATCCGAATCGATCGCCTTCAACAGGAGAAGCGTCCCTCCGAGGGCGGGCAATATCACGAAGTGCTCCGCGTTCGCAAAAACCCCCTGAACGGATTGGCTCAAAGAAAGGAGGGCGAAAGAGGCGCTCGCCGCCAGGCCGACGCGCGCGTCGAATAGGCGCTTCGCCAGCAGGAACATCATTATGATCGTGGCGGCGTTGACAAGAAGGAGTCCGAAGTGAACGCTTCCATGCGTCTGCCCGAAGAGCGCCATGATCACCGCGTAGGCCGCATAGGTTCCCGGCAGTTTCATGTTATAGGCTTCCAGATAAGGGGCGACCCCTTGCAGGATCAGCTGCCCCGCGTAAGCGTACTCCCCTTCATCTCGCTCAAAAGGCGCTTCCAGCAGCCGGATTCGGATGACGGCGACCGATAACAAAATAAGGAGCATCACCCCCCAAGTCGAATACCGAGTCCAATACCCTGAACGGTCGGAAGAGGGAAGCAGCGCAGGGGCCTGTTTTTTGAACTTCTTTTTTTTCGAAGCCCGCATAAAGTCGTCATTCCCGCGAAAGCGGGAATCCAGATGGAGCATCTTTGGTAGGGGCAGGCCCCTGCGCCTGCCCAGGGCGGCCACGGGGGGCCGCCTCTACGAACACAATATAACAATTGGTGTTACTCATCAAGGCTTCCATCCTTTCACCATGACGACCGGCAGATTCTCAAAAGGATTGGTCGGCGTCTCCAACGGCGCCGAGAAAACCTCCGCCTCGGCGGCGCGCGATTGAATAAAATGGACGGCCTGCCTCTTCCAACTCCAGAGATAGGGGCCGTTGTTCCAGCCGTATTCCGGATG
>DATDON010000328.1:0-2351 GCA_035293225.1 Candidatus Manganitrophaceae bacterium | reverse complement strand
ACGAGACGGGGAAATCTTCAGAAAGCGGTCTCCATGGGGGTGATCGACCGATACCTCCTCACTTTGCCGAAGGCGGTGGAGGGGGCCGATCTGGTGGTTCTGGCGACCCCCGTCGGCGTGTTTGAGCGGATCGCCCAGGCGATCGCCCCTCACCTGAAAGAGGGAGCGGTGGTCACCGACGTCGGCAGCGTCAAAGGGAGGCTGGTAAAACGGCTCGACGCGATCTTTCCCCGCGGGGTTTCTTTCGTCGGAGGGCATCCGATCGCCGGCCGGGAAAAATCGGGGGTGGAGGCGGCCACGACCGAGCTGTTTGAGGGGAGCCGTCTCATCTTAACCCCCCTTCCCGGGACCGATCCGAAGGCGGTTAAGAAATTGACGGCCCTTTGGGAGGAGACCGGCGCGCGCGTCATGAAGATGGATCCGATCGACCACGATCATATCTTTGCGGCGGTCAGCCACCTTCCTCATCTGGTCGCGTACGCCTTGATGGAAACGCTGACCCATCCGCGAATCGCCCGAAGAGACCCTGTCCAATTCTCCGCTGGCGGGCTCCGCGATTTCACCCGCATCGCCGCCAGCTCTCCCGAAATGTGGCGGGACATCTTTCTTTTGAACAAAGAGGCGATGGTTGAAATGATCGATCTCTATCAGGAGACCCTGGAAAAGTTGAAGAAAAAAATCCTGGATGGGGACGGGCGGGGGCTTTTAGAGATCCTTGAGCAGGCGAAAACCATCCGTCAGAGGGTGGTTTCGTGACGGGGGGGGCGAAGGGGTCCCTGCGGGGAACGATTGAGGTTCCGGGAGACAAATCGATCACCCATCGGGCGGTGATCCTCGCCTCGTTGGCGGAGGGGACCAGCGAGATCATCGGCTATCTACCCTCGGAAGACTGCGAGCGGACCGTCTCCGCCTTTCGGGAGATGGGGGCGGCGATCAAGGCCGGAACGGCCGAGGGGCGCCCCGCGCTGACGGTGGAAGGGAAGGGGCTCTGGGGTCTTTCGGAGCCGAGCGGCGTGATCGATTGCGGCAATTCCGGAACTACCTTCCGTCTGTTGACCGGGCTTCTGGCGGGCCAATCCTTTTTTTCGGTGTTGACCGGCGACGGGTCGCTCCGGCGCCGGCCGATGCGGCGCGTGGTCGAGCCGCTGCGGCGGATGGGGGCGGAAATCATCGGGCGCGACGGCGCCAATCTTCCCCCCTTGGCGATATCGGGCCGGAAGCTGACCGGGATCGATTACCTCCTCCCTATTGCGAGCGCCCAGGTGAAGTCGGCCCTTTTGCTGGCCGGGCTGACCGCCTCCGGCGTCACCACGATCTCCGAGCCGAGCCGATCGCGCGATCATACCGAACGGATGTTTCGCCATCTCGGGGCGCGGTTTGAAGAGAAAGAGGGGCGTCTTTCGGTCGTCGGCGGCGTTCCCTTTTCCGGGAAAAAGATCATCGTGCCGGGGGATCTCTCCTCGGCCGCGTTCTTTCTGGTCGGGGCGGCGATCATGAAAAACTCCGAAGTGACGGTTCGGAATGTGGGGGTCAATCCGACCCGGACCGGTTTCTTGGAAATCCTTCAGCGGATGGGGGCCGATATCGCCGTCCGCCCGCTGGAGCCGGTGTGCGGCGAGCCGATCGCCGACGTGACCGTCCGATCGGGCGCCCTCCGCGGAACGGTGATCGAGGGGGATATGATTCCCCGCTCTTTGGATGAATTCCCCATTCTCTGCGTCGCCGCCGCCCGGGCGGAGGGGACCACGGTGATCCGGGGGGCGCAGGAGCTGAGGGTGAAGGAGAGCGACCGGATCGCCGTGATGGCGAGGGCGTTGCGCGGGATGGGCGTGGAAGCGGAGGAATTCCCGGACGGGATGAAGATTCAGGGGAAAGGGAGATGGGCCGGGACGCGCTGCGAAACCGAGGGAGACCACCGCGTCGCCATGGCGATGACCGTCGCCGGTCTGGCGGCGGAAGGGGGAAACGAAATAGACGATGAAGCGTGCGTCAACACCTCCTTTCCCGGTTTCATGAAATTATTGGCCTTGCTCAAAGATTCGTGAGCGCGCGGCGCCGAATTCCAACATAAAGTGGAGAAGATGGGGGAGAAGAAGCTGATTATCGCGATTGATGGTCCGGCGGCGGCCGGGAAGAGCAGCGCGGGAAAAGAGTTGGCGAAGCGGTTGGGGTATCTCTACCTGGATTCGGGATCGCTTTACCGGGCGATGGCCCGGAAAGTCCTTCAAGAAAAAATCCCGTCGGAGAATCAATCCGAAGTGGAACGCCTCTGTCATCCGTTGAAAGTGGGCCTTCGCCTCGCGGGGGACAAGACGGAGATATGGGTCGATGGAATCAATGTGACGCCGAGT
>DATDON010000327.1:0-3053 GCA_035293225.1 Candidatus Manganitrophaceae bacterium | reverse complement strand
AGGATATCGCGTAATGACCGGCGGCCGTCCACCTGGCGCATCACGTCGCGTTCCATCGAGGTCATATTCATGGTTTGAAAAAGGTCGCGCGGGTCTGTGGCGACCTGCAGGACATGATTGAGCGGGGGAAGATCATTCATGAGCCGGGTCCAATCGTTGATTCGTCTCACCCCTTCCAGAATGAGATTGGCCGTGCTCATATTGATCGTGATGACATCTTCGGAGGAAAGAGGTCCCTCATCGAAGGCGTACTCCCCGTCGATCCAGGTAAAAAGGCTCGCGATGATCTCTTTGACTTGAAAGAGGACCCCCTCGAAAAGGTCCTTCGGCGTGATCATCCCTTCTTCGACAAGAATCGTCCCCTGACGCTTGCCGGTCTTCTTTAAAAGATCGACCGATTTTTCATACTGGTCAAATTTAATTTTCCCGGCCTTGAGCAGCATTTCACCCAGCCGGTCATCCTGATAGAGCGAGCTCGCGAAGACGATGTCGCCTTCTTGAAGGTAAATGAATTTATGGAGATCGTTCCGGCGGAGGGTTAGAATCCCCGTCTTTCGTTCGCGACGCAGAAATTGCAGGAGGGTCGGCAGACGGACATCGCGAATCCGGCCGGAGGGGGAAATGGGGTTGTCGGGCATCGACTAGGCTCTCTTTAAAGCCCTTCCTCCCTTTCTCCAAAAGAGAAGAAGGGGGCTGGCGACAAACCAGGAAGAGTAGGTTCCCACAATCACCCCCAAAATCATCGCCAAAGAAAAATCATGGATGACCTCTCCTCCGAAAAAGAAGAGGGCGGCGACGGCGAGGAGGGTCGTGAAAGAAGTGTTGAAGGTTCGCGAGAGAATTTGGTTGATCGCCTGATTAATGATCTGGTCGAACGACTCTTTTTTCTTCAACTTCAGATTTTCCCGGATCCGATCAAAAACCACCACCGTATCGGTCAACGAGTACCCCGCGATGGTGAGGAGGGCGGTGACCGTCAACAGGGTAATCTCTTTGTTGAGAACGAAGAAGACCCCCAGGACCGCCAAGACGTCATGAAACGTAGCGATCGACGCGGCGATTCCAAAGCGGAATTCAAACCGAAAAGCGATATAGATGATAATGCAGACCATCGAAATGAGGACGGCGATGAGCGCGTCGTCCTGAAGCTTTTTCCCGATCGTCGGGCCGATCTCCGTGCTGCTCTCGACGACGAATTGATTGTCCGGGAAGGTTTTGGAAAAGGCCTCCTCGATCCGCTCGCGGACATTCTTCCGGACGATGTCCTGTTTTTTCAGCCGGATGAGCAGTTTATTCCCCTCGATCACCTCTTGAAGCTCCGCGTCCCTGAATCCCCCTGTTTCCAAGGCCGTCCTGGCCTCGTCGATCTGGACCGGTTGCGTAAATTTAAGCTGGATCGCGGCGCCGCCGGCGAAATCGATCCCTAAATTCGCTTCGCCGCGGGAAATCTGAATCAAGGCGATGATTCCCAGTAATACGAGTAACCCCGAAATCACGAAAAAAAGATGACGCTTTCCGACAAAATCAATATGCGTCTTTCCAAATAACTCCAGCATAGGCCTCCTTCATGATCCTCTCGAATCTTAAACTTCAAATTTGAAACGTTTAGATGCTTAACTTTTCAATTTTTCGTCTGCTGTTGATCAAATCGAAAATCACCTTCGTCCCCACCAGCGATGTAAAAAGGTTGATCATCACGCCGAGGGAAAGCGAAACGGCGAACCCTTTGATCGGGCCGGTCCCGAAAATAAAAAGGACGAAGGCGGTGATCAGCGTCGTCACGTGGGAATCGAAAATGGTCAAAAAAGCCTTGTCGTAGCCGGCGTCGACCGCCAGGCGGACCGGCCTCCCCGCCTTCAATTCCTCGCGGATCCGCTCAAAAATGAGGACGTTGGAGTCGACCGACATCCCGACCGCCAGGATGATTCCGGCGATCCCGGGGAGGGTCAGGGTCGCGTTCAGCGCGGCGAGCGCCCCCACCAACAAAATCACATTGAGGGCCAATGTAAAGTTGGCGACCAACCCGGAGAGCCTGTAATAGAGGAACATGTATAAGACGACCAGAATGGTTCCGGCCACGCCGGCGCGGAAACCTTTTTCGATCGAATCTTTTCCCAAGGAGGGCCCCACCGTGACATTCTGGATGATCTTCACCGGCGCCGGCAACGCCCCGGCCCGAAGGACGATGGCGAGGTCGTTCGCCTGCTCCGTGGTAAACGATCCGGTGATCTGCGCCCGGCCGCCGCTGATTTTCTCTTGAATCACCGGCGCGGAGTAGACGGTGTTGTCCAAGATGATCGCCAATCGTTTCCTGCGATTCGCCTCGGTCACCTTTTCGAACAGTTTGGCGCCGACCGAGTCGAAGGTGATCGCGACGTAGGGGTCGTTGAATTGGCCGATCGAAACCCGGGCGTCGGTCAAAAGATCTCCCGCAAGCGCCGCCTGCTTTTTCACCAAAAAGGGGCGCTTGGAGAACCGGCCGGTCTCCTTGTCGACGATCCGCTCAAACAGAATCTGGTCCTCCGGCGGTATCTTGCCTTTGATCTCTTCCATGATTTTCGCTTCCTGATCGGGCTCGATCCGGGCCGGAAGCGCCGCCGCGACGGGGCTTTCCTCGTCCAGGAGCTTGAACTCCAGCAGGGCGGTCTTTCCGATCAGATCGATCGCGCGCTGAGGCTCTTTCACCCCCGGCAATTGGACCAAAATCTGGTTCGGCCCTTGCTTTTGAATCAGCGGTTCGTTGACGCCGAACTGGTCGATCCGGTTGCGGATGGTCTCCAGCGCCTGGGAACCGGCCGATTCGAGGATGCGCTTCGCCTCGGATTCTCGAAGCGACAGCACCGTCTCGCCGGAGGGCCCTTCCTTCGCGACCAGGTTGGGATAATCCTCATCCAACAGTTTGGCCGCCGCCTCTTTGCTTTCGGGGGGGATGGAAAGAACAATTTGCCTCCCCTCAGATCGGATCGACTGGACGGCGATCTTTTTATCCTCCAGCGCCCCCTTCAGGGCGGAGAGGGTCCGTTCGACGCTGTTCTCGACCGCTTTCTCGGCCT
>DATDON010000326.1:0-2338 GCA_035293225.1 Candidatus Manganitrophaceae bacterium | reverse complement strand
GGTCCGATAGGAGCCATATATCTGGTCCCCATTCGCAGCCGCAATGACGAATTTTCCGTCGACATCGGCCCCCGCAGGATTCGAGCAGAAGTTGACGACTTCCTCCGAACCCCATGTACTCTCGCCGAGGTGCAAAGCCCGGCTGACCGCGGTCTCTGTGTTGACCAAAATGCAAGGGTCAGCCGTGGGCGCCGGATTGGCGTTCCCCTCGAGTGTGGCGCTGAACGGCCGGGATACGCTTTCTGCAGCGGCCGCGCCCGCAAACGCAAGAAGCAGCAAGCCAACGACGGTTGAAAATATATTATACATGTTCCTCATGCTCAAAACCTCACGGTGTGTAAATGTCTTCATGACGTGCTCCTTTCGTTGTCAGGTTAACCTGCCTCGCGGTTGAGAAGGGATCTTAATAGGGACAGACACTTTTTCCCCTGGCAAATTGACATGCTTCGGCGCAAAGAAAAGAAGGTAAATAGTGTCTGTCCCTCTTATTTCTTGTCAATAGGCGGGGGAAGACCTCCGACACCGAAGGACGGCTGATCTTGGACGGAGAAAAAGGCCTTTGCTTCATCTTAGATCTTCGATTTTCCCGAAACCCAATTGACATCGCCAAGGCCGGTCTTTCAGGAAACCGAGGCGGAATACCGGCGAAATATTGCCTTGGTATACCCCATTTTGATCTAAATAACAACCCCTCAAAAGAGGGGGGGGCATCATTATAGATAATGGAAAGCCATCATCGAACGCCTCTTGACCTTTGAAGCCGCATTCCCTAAACTTCATTCTTATAAAACCACCCACACGAGGAGACGTTGAATCCAAAACCGGCCTGGCGGGTCGTTTGTCATCCGGCCCAGACAGCCGAAATGAACATGGCGATCGATGAGGCGATTTCGATCGCCTTTTCCCATGGGGAAGGCCCCCCTACGCTTCGGCTTTATCGATGGTCCAAACCCTCTCTCTCCATCGGCTCCTTTCAGAAGATAGAGCCGGCGTGGGCCGATCTCGTCAAAGTGGCCCGTTTTCCATTGGTCCGGCGGATCACCGGCGGCCGGGCGCTCCTTCATGACCGGGAGATGACTTACGCGGTGGTCGCAGGAACGCGCGATCCGCTCTTCTCGGAGGGGATTAAAGGGACTTTTTTCGCGATTGCGAGAGGGCTCTTGGCCGGACTTGAACAGCTCGGCGTCGAGGCCGAACTTCACACCCCTCCCCGATGGTGTTCCGTTCCACCGGAAACCATTCCCCGAAGGTCACGGTGTTCCGTTCCACCGGAAACCATTCCCCGAAGGTCACGGCGCCGTCCGGAGAGGGGGCCGGACCCGCTCTGCTTCGCCTCCACCTCCTGGTACGAAATAACCGCTCGCGGAAAAAAATTGATCGGAAGCGCCCAGAAGCGATCGGTCTCCCACTTCCTCCAGCACGGCTCTCTCATCCTCGAAAAAAATACGACCGAGGGGCCCCTTCAACGGTTTATTTCGGATCACCAAATCGCCCTTTCCGATCTGCTCCCCGCCTATCCTCCGGACAAAGAGATGGATGCGATCTTCATAAAGGGCTTTGAGCGCGCGCTGCGGATCGAGCTCGCCCCAGGCGATCTGACGGAAGAGGAGATGAAAACCGCGGACCGTCTTGCGCATGAGAAATATGGAAACGACGCCTGGAATTGGCGGCGCGAAACGGAGGCCGGAAAATAGGAGCGCGGCGCGCCGATCCTCTCAATCGGGAAGGGTGGAGCAGAACGCCTGGTATTCGGCGATGCAGCGCAGGTCGGCGTTGGGACAGACCATCGCCACGATCTTCAACAGACAATCTTGCGGCCCCGTCATGCCGGGGGGCGCCTTCAGTTTGGCCGTTTCTTGGAGGGGGGGCGCCGCGGGAGGAGGAGATTCGACCAACAGGATGCCCTCTTCCTCCGGAGGGGGATCGCGTCTCTCCCCGCCGGCGCCTTTTCCCTCCTTCTCTCTCGGAAAGGCGAGCTTCTCTTTCATCCCCTCTTCCATTGATCGGGAAGAGAGGAGATCGACATGGAAGGCGCCGACCTCCGGCGGAGATTCCGTCCGCCTGAATACCGAAAGGGGATCGACCCCCAAAACATAAAAGGCGGCCAGATGGAAGAGGACCGAGTAAAAGAGCGTTCGCGGAAACCGGCCTCCTTCGGAATGACGTCGATTTAAACAATGGAAGCCCACGGCGCCTCCTATCTTGCCGCGCGGGAGGTTCGATTTTCAGCCGGCCGGCCCCTGAAAAAGGGGGGAGTTTCGATAATAGTCGGCGAGCGCTTTGAGGAGGACGACGAGGACCGCCGCCCCCGGAACCGCCAATATCACCCCGATGAGCC
>DATDON010000325.1:0-2074 GCA_035293225.1 Candidatus Manganitrophaceae bacterium | reverse complement strand
GACCACAGATTAAAAATCGAAACGCTTTACGAGTCATCGTCCCACCTTTCTTTTGATGATCTTTAAGTTATGGAGGAATGAATCAATTTAAACGCTTATCTCCCGCTTTGACTGTTGAACGGATCGAGCGTATGACAATATAAACAGTTTTTCTCCTTGACGATTTTTTCACCTTTTTGGACCAGAGCCTTATCGGCGGCGGCCGGCATGGAAACGGGAGCGGCGCCCGGCGCCTCCGATCCGACGCTGAGAATAAAGGCGACCAGCGCGCGAATATCTTCGTCGGATGCGCCGAAGGTCGGCATGGGGCTGTCGGGACGGATCGCCTTGGGGTTCTTTATCCAGTGGAACATCCATTCGGGCCTCAACCGTTTCGCCGCGATCGATAAATCGGGGCCGACCACCCCCCCCTCTTCCTGACCGGTTCGGTGGCAGCCGTCGCAGGCGTATTTATCGATGAAGAGCCGTTTCCCTTTCTCGACCTCCCCCGCCCCCCCTTGAGCGAACCTCATCGAACCGCTCGGCGGAACCCCCCCATCCTTCTGGGTCACTAAAAACTCGGTAAGCGCCAACGCCTCTTCGTCCGAGAAGAAAAAATTCGGCATCTTGGTTTTCGTCAACGGAATGAATCCGACCGGCCGGATCCGATCGGGATTTTTCAAGAATTGATAAAGCCACTGGCGGTTGAGCTTGCTCCCTTCGTGACCGAGGTTCGGCGCGATCTGTCTCGATTCTATTTTTCGGATATGACAGATTTGACACTCTTTCTCTCCCCCCGCCTTCAAATTCGAAAAACGCATCGCCCTCCCTTCCTCCCAAGTTTGCTTTTTCTGGAGGGACCGGATATAGGCGAGGAGGCTCTGTATCTGCTCGCGTGAGAGGGTCTTCCCCCAGGGGGGCATGTAGCCGGAAAGTTCCACCGCCGCCCCTCCCCGGTCGATCGTTTGATAGATCTCCTGGTCGGAAAGAGCGGACGTCTCCGGACCGGTCAGGTCGGCGGGATGCGGGTCGATGTTTTGAGCGTTGGGGCCGTTTCCTTTTCCGGAAATACCGTGACAAACGGCGCAATAATGTTTAAAGAGATGGTGTCCTTGGACAGGATCGCCTTTTTGCGGAACGGCCTCCTCTTTGACGGGCGGAGCCCCGTGCGCGGAGAGAACGGCGATGAACAGGAAGAAAACAAGGAAGGAACAGGCGCTACCCAAACCTTTCTTCTTTATAAACAATCCCTCACCCCTACTTCAAAGATTTTTTAATAAACGGCCGCTTCTTTAAAGCTTTATTCGACCAGGCCCACGGGATGCGATTTGCTCTGTGGAAGGGACGACGAACTATCCGACCGAATTAAAGATCACTTCAGGAAAAACGGCTTCTATCCTTTCTAGAAACGGGCGGCGACAATTTTCTAATTTTGAATTTTTTGAATACACGGAATAAAATAACTTCTCTTACAGCGCTTAAATATAATAGCTTCCCGACAAGATGGGGTCTTAATAGCATACCTCACCTATCTTGTCAACCATTTTTTGGATTTCCCGGAAAGGACGGATGATTCCAGATTTTTTTTCGGGCCGGCTTTCCTTCTTTGAGAGTCCACTCCGCCATTTTTTCGAGCCCCTTCGATAAGGGGGTCGGACGATATCCCAACTCTCGGATCGCCTTCGCCGATGAATAGGCCCAATCATGCCGGTAGATTTCAAGGGAGCGGGGAGTGACCCGCGGCTCCCGCTCCTGAAGCTTCGACAGGAGAAGCTCGATCCGGCTCAAACTCTTTAGAACCGGAAACGGAAGACGCCATAGGGGGGGTTTCTTCTTCGCAAGGCGGCCGGCCGCTTCCGCCAATTCATTGATGGTGACATTCTCTCCCCCCAAGATATAGTTCTCGCCGATCTTTCCTTTTTCCAAAGCGAGCAGATGCCCTTCCGCGACATCGTCGATATAGACCGGATTGATCACCTGGCGCCCGCTTCCCGGAATCGGGACCCATTTCCCTTCGATAAACCCGGAGAGAAACCGGTTGAACGAATACCGCTTGAATAAATCGGTCGGCCCGTACACCAACGACGGGGAAACG
>DATDON010000324.1:0-5268 GCA_035293225.1 Candidatus Manganitrophaceae bacterium | reverse complement strand
CCGGGATGGGGCGGACGTTGATCGGGCTGATTCTCCTCGCCACGGTCACCTCCCTTCCGGAGCTGGCGACAGGCGTGAGCGCGGTGACGTTGGCGAAGGCCCCGGATCTGGCGGTGGGTGACGTCTTGGGAAGTTGCGTGTTCAATCTCATGTTGATCGGGCTTATCGATTTCTTCTGGAGCCCCAAGCCGATCTTGTCGGAGGCCCAGGCGGGGCACATCCTATCGGCCGGATTCGGGATTCTTCTGATCGGTCTGGCCGCCTGGGGGATCCTCTTTGGAGCCCATGCGGGCGAAGGCGGGGATCCTTGGATCGGTACCATTACCCCCTTGATTTTCGCTCTTTACCTGATCGCGGCCCGCCAGGTTTTTCGGTTCGAGCGCAAACGGATGGAAGAATTCGTTCGGGCCGAAGCGGAAACCCTTCGGTATCAGGAAATATCGGAGCAAATGGCGCGCCGGAAAATCCTCTTTTATGCCGGGGTGATCGTCGCCGGCGGGATCTGGCTCCCCTTCATCGGAATCAGGATCAGCGAAGCGACCGGCTGGGGAAACACCTTTGTGGGAAACCTCTTGATCGCCGCGTCGACCTCTTTGCCAGAGATCGTCACCTCGTTTACGGCCCTTCGGCTGGCCGCTCCTGATCTGGCCGTCGCCAACCTGTTCGGCAGCAATCTCTTCGACATGGCCATCCTGGCCATTGATGATCTATTCTACGTCCAGGGTCCTTTGTTGTCCGATGTGTCCTCCAATCATTTGATTTCGGCCATTTCGGCCATGATGATGACCGGCATCGGGATCACGGGTCTGATCTACCGGGCGGAAAAAAAGGTGTGGGCGACCGTCAGCTGGGACGGCGCGGCCCTGCTGATCCTCTACCTGTTGAACGCTTACTTTCTTTTCACGCGGGGGTGAGCCGGCGTGAAGAGGGATTTTCCGGGCGCCGTTCGGTCATCCCTCTTCCGGAATCTCCATTGACATCTTGAGTGTGGAGAGAAGCGGAGACCCAAACCCGAGCTTACGATGAAGATCCATCATCTTACCGTGGAAGAGGCCCTCGCCAGCCTTCACAGCGCCCCGGAAGGCCTCTCCGCCGCCGAAGCGAAACGAAGATGGCTCGAATTCGGCCCCAACCGGATCGAACGGGTTAAGGGGGTCCCGCTTCTTTCGCGTTTCCTGAAGGGATTCATCCATTTTTTCGCCCTGATCCTTTGGATTGCCGCCGCCCTGGCCTTCTTCGCCGAGTGGAAAGATCCCGAAAAAGGGATGGAGACCCTCGGTCTCGCCATCTTGGGGGTGATTCTGATCAACGGCCTTTTTTCCTTTTGGCAGGAATACCGGGCCGAGCGGGCGATCGCGGCGCTTCAAAAGATTCTCCCCCATCAAGTGAAGGCGCTCCGGGAGGGGAAGGTGTTCGAAATCGCGGCGGAAGCGCTGGTTCCGGGAGATGTGATTCTCCTGGAAGAGGGAGACGACATTCCCGCCGACTGCCGGCTGATTCAAGCCTTCGGGGTCCGTGTGAACAACGCGACCGTGACGGGGGAATCGCTTCCGGCGGCCGGAGAGGAGCGCCCAAGCCGGGAGGAGGAGTTGATCCACAGCCGGAATATCCTCCTGGCGGGGGCCTCGATGGTCTCCGGCCAGGCGAGGGGGGTGGTCTTCGCCACCGGGATGCGGACCGAATTCGGAAAGATCGCGCGCCTGACCCAGATCCCGGGGGAGACCCTTTCCCCCTTGCAAAAGGAGATCGTCTACCTCAGCCGGATCGTGGCGCTCTTCGCGACCCTCTTGGGAGTCCTCTTTTTCTTCATCGGGCGGGCCTTGGGCCTCTCCTTCTGGGAAAATTTCATCTTCGCGATCGGCATCATCGTCGCCAATGTTCCGGAAGGGCTCCTCCCCACCGTCACCCTCTCCCTGGCGATCGGCTCCCAGCGGATGGCGAGAAGAAACGCCTTGATCCGGCGTCTGGCGTCGGTGGAGACCCTCGGCTCCGCGACCGTGATTTGCGCCGATAAGACCGGGACCCTCACCCAGAACCGGATGGCGGCGCGAAAGCTTTTTCTCTCGGGAGCGTTTTATCCCCCTCCGAACGCGGGGGTGGTCTGCGAAACCTCCTTTCGAGAGACCCATCAGCTTTTTTTTGAGGGGGCGCTCCTCTGCCAGAATCTCAAGGAGGCGGAAAAGGAGGGGAAAAAAGAATGGCTGGGCGATCCGATGGAGGTCGCGCTGGTCCGCATGGCGGAAAAGGTTGTTCCGGAGAGTCCCGGATTTCCCCGCTTGGACGAAATTCCATTTGATTCGGACCGGAAGAGGCTCTCCACCCTTCATCAGACCCCCCGCGGCCCGATCCTCTATACCAAAGGGGCGCTGGAAGCGCTTCTCCCCCTCTGCCGGCGGGTCCAGATCGGATCGGCGACTCAACCCCTTACGCCGGCGTTCAGGGAGCAGTTCCTTCAGGCGCAGGAGACGATGGCCGATGAAGGATTGAGAATATTGGCATTCGCCCATCGATTCGCGCCGGAAGGGGGCGATCGGCTCCGTTTGGAAGAGGATTTGATCCTCTCCGGGCTGGTCGGTCTGGAGGATCCGCCGAGGCCGGAGGCGGCCGGGGCGATTCAAAAGTGCAAAGAGGCCGGGATCAGGGTGATCATGATCACCGGCGATCATCCCCATACGGCGAAGGCGATCGCCAAAGAGATCGGCCTGACGACGTCGGAGCGGCCCGTCATCATCACCGGAGAGCAGCTTCGGCGGATTTCCGACACCCAGCTTCAACTCGCCGTCTCCGCGCCGGAGATCATCTTCGCCCGGGTCGGCGCCGATCAAAAAATGAGGATCGTCGATGCGCTCAAGGCGAAAAAAGAGGTCGTGGCGGTCACGGGGGACGGGGTGAACGACGCCCCGGCGTTGAGAAGGGCGGACATCGGCGTCGCGATGGGGATTGCGGGGACCGACGTCGCCCGGGAGTCGGCCGACATGATCCTGATGGATGACAACTTCGCCAGCATCGTCGCCGCGATCGAGGAGGGAAGGGCGGTTTTTGAAAACATCCGGAAGTTCCTGACCTACATCCTGACCTCCAATGTCCCGGAGATCGTCCCTTATCTTGCCTTTGTTCTCTTTCGGATCCCCCTTCCTCTTACCATCATCCAAATTCTCGCCGTCGATCTCGGCACCGATATGCTCCCGGCGCTCGCGCTCGGCGCCGACCCGCCCGACCACGGGATCATGAAACGGCCTCCGCGTCCGCGAAGGGAGCGGCTGCTCAGCGGGCCGCTGATTCTGCGGGCCTATCTTTTTTTAGGGGTGATGGAGGCGGCCGCGGCGATGGCGGCGTTTTTCTTCGTTCTCGACGAGGGGGGATGGTCGTACGGGCGCCCGTTGGGGGGGGGCGACCCTCTCTACCTGCAGGCGACGACCGCCTGCTTGAGCGCGATCATCGTGACGCAGGTGGTGAACGTCTTCCTCTGTCGGCGCGGGGAGGCCTCCCTCTTCGGCGCCGGTCTTTTCGGAAACAAGCTCATTCTGTGGGGGATCGCGACGGAGATCGCCCTGATCCTCCTGATCGATTATACTCCGTGGGGGAATTACATTTTCGGAACGGCGCCGATCTCGCCGGAGGCCTGGCTTTTCGTTCTTCCCTTCGCCGCCGGCATGCTCTTTCTAGAAGAATCGCGGAAATGGCTGGCGCGAAAATATTTAAAATAAGGCCGCCGCAAACGCCCCCTTTGGGGGATTGCGCTTTTCTCCTCGACGGCGCCATAATGACAAATCGAGAGCCCTGAATATACCTTAAAGGAATAAAATGAAAAGAACGCTTTCACAAATGAGAGGGCTTTTCTGGAAGGTGTTTATCCGCGCCCGCTGGCGCCTTCATCCCTTGGGGAAAAAAGGGGCGGAGGAGGGGAGGAGGGCGCCCGACTTTACCCTGCGCGACCTTTCCGGCCGGGCGTTCACCCTCTCTCATATCTTTCCGGAAAAAGGGGCGGTCCTCTGGTTCACCAATCTCTGCTCCGGCTGCGAGGAGCGGATCGGATTTCTCCAAAAGGTCTACGAGGAGAGCCGGGATCGTCTGGAGGTTTTGGCGATCTCGACCCTGGGGGGTGATCGCGCCACGCCGGAGCGGATTGTTCGCGACCATCGGATCGATTTTCCCCTTCTTCTCGATCCGGAGGATTGGCTCGGCCGCGTCCTGGGGTTTGAGCATCCGGGGAACGCCTGCCCGCTCTATAACTTGTTGATCTTGGATCGATCCGGGAAGATCCGGCTCCGAAGCCATCTCTCGGCGATCAGCGACGCGAAGTTTCTCGACGCGCTGCGGTCGATCGGGCTTCTTTCTGAAGAGCGGCGCCGCGCGTGACCGACCCCGGTTCTTGCGGCGGGGCGCCCGGAGTCTGTAAAATTTAAAGGTTCTTAATCAACTTGAAGAAAGGAGCGAAAGATGAATCGTTTGATGAATCGTTTAATGACTGGAACGTTGATGGCGCTGGCGCTGATGGTCGCCCCTCTATCCCTTTCGGCCCAAATGGAGGAGAGCGAAAGAGGGAAGGGGGGAATGGAAGGGATGATGGGCGGCGGCATGGAGATGATGGGGGAGAGGATGGGGAAGATGGGAGCGCATGGGATGGATATGGGGATGATGGGAATGATGAAGATGATGAAGGCGGCTTCCCATCTCGACCTGACGCCGGACCAGCGCAAGAAAATCGAACTACAGAAGCTGCAGCATCAGAAGGAGGCGATTCCCCTCCTTGGCCGGATTCGAATGGCCGGGGTGGAACTTCGTGAGCTTCTATTGGCCGATTCGGTCGATATGGAAAAGGCGAAGATGAAGGTCAAAGAGAAACATGACGCGATGGCGGAGCTCGAGGTCGGCCATCTGGCGCTCATGCGGCAGGTCAAGGGGGTCTTGACCCCTGAACAGAGGCAAAAGATGGAGTCGATGATGATGGAGGGCCCTTCGGAGGGGATGGGGAAGGACAAAAAGGGCCACAACGAGGGGGCGGGGCGGCCGGACGGCCCTCATCGGGATTGAGCCCCCTTCAAATGGGGATGCTCCCGGGAAAGCGGATCGTAGAATAGGGGCGCGAATTATTTTTCGATATGGATACCCGTTCCCTCAAATTAAGGCTTGCCGACTCGAATCGCCTCCGCAAGATTCTGATCGTCATCATCGAATCGGGCGGAGGGGTTCTCGTCGATCGATTGCGGTTGAAGTATCTCGCGCCGTTTTGGTACCGGCTCCGCCATCCTTTCATTCGACTCCCCG
>DATDON010000323.1:0-7418 GCA_035293225.1 Candidatus Manganitrophaceae bacterium | reverse complement strand
CGAATTTCGTGATTAAAGCCAAATCGTAAGAACGGGGAGAGCGGACGATATCGACTCCCACCTCGATATGCCGCAATTGAGGGATCTTTCCTTTCATATTCAGCAGCGCCTCCCGGGTTTTTTCAATATTGGAGGGGCTGCGATCTATCAACTTGAAAAGAACAATATGTGTAATCATCCGCCTCCTTGCAGGATGGGACACAGGGTGGAACACAGGGTGGAACACTGCATGTGCTGCATGTGCTGCATCTGATGGATAAGGGGTTGTTTGGGATTATAACATAGCGGGCGCCCTGAACGCTTCTGGAAAAATGGGATCGATTCCTGTATGATAAAAAAGTTGCGGGGAGGAAAATGACTCAAAATGGCCATAAAAAACCGCCCGATCGAGGGCCTCTTCTCGGGGCGCACATGTCGGTCGCGGGGGGCCTCGACCAGGCGCTCATTCGGGGAAAGGCGGCCGGGTGTGAGGTGATCCAGATCTTTTCCAAAAATTCGAACCAATGGAAGGCGAAGCCGCTGACTTCCGAGGAGATCTCGATTTTTATCAAAACGCGGGCGGAGACGAAGGTCTTCCCCGCGATGGTCCACAGCGCTTATCTGATCAACCTTTGCTCGCCGAAGGAAGAAGAGTGGAAGAAGTCCATCGAGGCATTTTATGTCGAAATGGAGCGGGTTGAAGCGCTGGAAATTCCCTATCTGGTCCTTCATCCCGGAGCGCATTTGGGGACGGGAGCGGCGGCGGGGATCGCGAAGGCGGCCGAAGCGCTCAACTTTCTTCATCGCCGGACCGCCGGTTTCAGGATGAAGGTGTTGATCGAGCTGACGGCGGGGCAAGGAAGCTGCATCGGACACCGTTTTGAAGAGGTGGCGGGGATATTGGAACGGGTGGAGGATCCGGAACGGGTGGGGGTCTGCTTCGACACCTGTCACGCCTTCGCGGCGGGGTACGATATGAGAACCCGGCCGCTGTACGATGAGACGATCGAGGCGCTCGATCGGACCATCGGACTCAAAAAGGTCTTGGCTTTTCATTTAAATGACTGCAAAAAGGAGATCGGATGCAGGGTCGACCGGCACGAGCATATCGGACAGGGAAAGATGGGGGAGGCGCCGTTTTCCTATCTGATGAACGATTCTCGATTTTTTGGGGTTCCGATGGTGTTGGAGACCCCCAAAGGGAAAGATTTAAAAGAAGACGTGATGAACCTGACGTTGCTTCGCCGATTGCAAAGCGGGGCCGTCGTTTCAATGCCGGACGAAAAAGGTTGATTTGAAAGCGGCCCAGGCTGTAGAATTTGTCGAAAGATCGTTGATTTTACGGGTATAGGGGATTATACTTGTAAGCCAATATTATGGAGTGGAGGAGTGATCCATGGGTGAGGAAAAAAGGCAATTCGTCAACTTCAGCTTTTTGAAGGTCGATCCCGCTTGGAGGCGGCTTCCGGCGCAAGAACGGGAGACCGGGAAGAGGGAGTTTCTCTCCGCCGTCGAGGAATTTTCCCCGAAGGTGATGGTGGTTCCCTATTCAACCGTCGGGATTCGGGCCGAGGTCGATATCATGCTCTGGCGGATCAGCTATGAGCTGGAAGCCATACAGGACATGACGGTCAAGATGCTGTCGACCGGTCTCGGAAAGTATATGAACACCACTTATTCCTATCTGGCGATGACCAAACGGTCGATCTACGTCGATAAACACACCCACGAAGGGCAGGAATCGAAGCGGCTGAGGATCGTTCCGGGCGAGGCCAAATATCTTTTTGTCTATCCCTTCGTGAAGACGCGGGAGTGGTATCTTCTCACGAAATCGGCCAGACAGGGGATGATGAACGAGCATATCGAGATCGGCCATAAGTATCCGAGCGTCAAAATCAACACCACCTACTCCTTCGGATTGGACGACGCCGAGTTTGTGCTGGCGTTCGAGAGCGACTATCCGGGCGATTTTCTCGATCTGGTGATGGAGCTTCGAGAGGCCGAGGCGAGCCGCCACACGGTGCGCGACACGCCGATCTTCACCTGTGTCCGAAAGAGCTTAAAGGACGCCCTCAACGATCTGGGAGGATGACGTGGCGGACGCGCCGCAAAATGTGGTGATCATCGGATCGGGGCCGGCCGGGTTGACCGCGGCGATCTACGCGGCGCGGGCGAACCTTCGCCCCCTGCCGATTGAAGGGGCTCAAGCCGGCGGACAATTGATGATCACCACCGATGTCGAAAATTTTCCGGGGTTTCCCGACGGCGTTCAGGGGCCGCAGTTGATTTTGGAGATGAAGAAGCAGGCGCAGCGCTTTGAAACGGTTTTCATCACGGGAGATGTGACGTCGGTCGATCTTTCGGAGCGTCCTTTCACCGTGGTGGTCGACGGCGAGCGCGCCTACCGGGCCAAGGCGCTGATTATCGCCTCCGGCGCGAGGGCGAAGCTCATGGGCCTGGAATCCGAAAGCCGGTTGATGGGGCGCGGGGTTTCGGCCTGCGCGACCTGCGACGGGTTCTTCTTCCGGAACAAGGAGGTCCTGGTTGTCGGCGGCGGAGACACCGCCGTGGAGGAGGCGACCTTTCTGACCCGGTTTGCGACCCAGGTGACGGTCATCCATCGGCGGGATAAATTGCGCGCCTCCAAGATCATGCAGGAGAAGGCGTTCCGGAATCCGAAGGTCAAATTCCTCTGGGATACGGTCGTCGTCGATATTCAAGAGGGCGCTTCCGGAACGGTGGAGGGGGTTCTCCTGAAGAACTTGAAAAACAACGAGACCTTTCGCCGAAAGGTGGACGGCGTTTTTATCGCCATCGGACATGAGCCGAACACCCCCCTCTTCAAAGGACAGCTCGAATTGGACGGGCGGGGCTATATCGTGACCCGGCCCGGGACGTCCTTGACGAGCGCGCCGGGGGTGTTCGCCGCGGGGGACGTCCAGGACCCGACCTACCGACAGGCGATCACGGCGGCGGGGACCGGTTGTATGGCGGCGATGGACGCGGAAAAGTTTTTAGAAGCGGAGGAAGGACATTAAATGAGATCCAACGAGGCGGGCGCCGTTTTAATGATCGCCTGCAGCGAGACCGACTCCAACATGTATTACGCAAGCGGATTTTTGGCCCCCGACCCGTTCATCTATCTTCAAGCGCAGGGGCGCTCCATGTTGTTGATGAGCGATCTCGAAGTGGACCGGGCGCGCGCCCAATCGAAGGTGGACGAGGTCCTCTCTTATTCGGAGTACGAGAATCGCGCCAAGAGCAAGGGGATCGAAAAACCGGAGACCGTCGACGTGGTCGATCTTCTTTTGAATGAAAAAGGGGCGAAGGAATTGACCGTTCCGGGAAATTTCCCGCTGGAATACGGGGACGCCCTCCGGGCCAAGGGATTCCGACTCGCCATCAAGCGGGAACCTTTTTTCGAGCGGCGGGCCGTTAAGACGGTTCAAGAGGTCGAGGCGATCCGAAAGGCGCAAATCGCGGTGGAGGAGTCGGTCGATGAGGCGTTTGATCTCCTTCGGAAGGCGGAGATCAAAGAAGGGCTTCTTTATCTGGACGGCTCGGCGCTGACTTCCGAGTCGGTCCGGCGGCGTCTCCATCTCAGCCTGATGGAGAAGGGATGCGTGGCGCAGCATACGATCGTCGCCTGCGGCGTGGACGCCTGCGATCCCCACAACGAAGGGTCGGGGCCGCTGCGCGCGAATGAGCCGATCATCTTCGATGTCTTTCCAAGGTCGAGCGACAACCGCTATTACGCCGATATGAGCCGGACCGTCGTGAAAGGGAGGGCGTCGGACGGCTTGAAGCGGCTTTACGACACGGTTCTGGAAGGACAAGAACTCGGGATCCGGCGGATCCGGAACGGGGTTCATGGGAAAGCGATTCACGAAGAGATTGTGGCCCTTTTCGAAAAGAGGGGGTATCACACCGGCAAGGTGGGAGGACGGATGCAAGGGTTCTTTCACGGAACGGGGCATGGGGTGGGGCTCGATATCCACGAGCCGCCGCGGATCAGCAAGGCCGATTGGGTCCTGCAAACCGGGGAAGTGGTGACGGTGGAGCCGGGCCTCTATTATCCGCAGATCGGCGCCGTCCGGATTGAAGACATGGTCTGGGTCGAAGAGAACGGCTGCAAGAATTTAACCACCTATCCGAAGGTCTTGGAGATCGCTTGACCGCCGGTCCGAGGATAGACCGCGAGAGTCTATGAAAGAGCCTATGAAAAAAGTCGCCGCCGAAAACCCCGCGATCAAAGAGCTGATCGAGAAATTGATCGTCGCGCTGGGGGAAGATCCCGGCCGCGAAGGGCTGAAAGGGACGCCGGCGCGGGTCGAACGGTCGCTCCGATTCCTGACCAACGGCTACCATCAGAACGTCGATCGCGTTTTTAATGACGCCTTTTTCACGATCACCCATGAAGAGATGGTGATCGTGAAAGACATCAATTTCTTTTCGTTGTGCGAGCACCACCTTCTTCCCTTTTTCGGAAAGTGTCATATCGCTTATCTTCCCAACAAAAAAGTGGTCGGATTGAGCAAGCTTCCCCGCGTCGTGGAAATTTACAGCCGGAGGCTGCAGCTTCAGGAGCGGCTGACCTGCGAGATCGCCGAGGCGATTTCTCAAAAAGTCGACCCGCACGGGGTCGGGGTGGTGATCGAGGCGCAGCACCTCTGCATGATGATGCGGGGGGTTGAAAAGCAAAACGCGAGGACGGTCACCAGCGCCATGCTCGGCGTCTTCAAAACCGATCACAAGGCGAGGGCGGAGTTCCTCGACCTCCTCCGGCATGATAAAAGTTGATAATGACGTTAAACGTTATTCGTTAAACGTTATTCGTGAAAAACAGGGCTAGCTTTATGCTTTACGTTTAACGAAACTCGAGCCATGATCACCGTCGAACAAGCCCAAAAAATCATTCTTTCTGAAATCCGTCCTCTGGGGGCGGAAAAAGTTTTGCTTTCCCAGTCGCTCGGCCGGACCCTCGCCGAAGATATTTTCTCCCCTTTGGACCATCCTCCCTGGAATACCTCCGCGATGGATGGATACGCCGTCCAATGGACCGACACTCAAAAGGCCTCTCGTTCGACCCCCCGGAAGCTGAAAATCATCGAAGAGATTCCAGCCGGCGCCATGCCTCAGAAGAAGGTGGGGCCGGGGGAGGCGTCGAAGATCATGACCGGCGCGCCGACGCCGGAAGGGGCCGACGCCGTCGTCAAGGTGGAGGAGACCGAGCGGAGCGGAGGAGAGGTCTCCATTTTCGAAGCGGCCGAGGCGGGCGACTTCATTCGGCGAAAAGGGGAGGCGGTCCGGTCGGGCGACCTGATTCTCAAAAAAGGAATTCGAATCCGCCCCGCCGACATTGCGATGATGGCGTCGATCGGAAAGTCGGTGGTCCCCGTTTATCAGCAGCCGCGGGTGGCAATCCTCTCCACCGGAGACGAGCTGGCCGATCTCGATGAGCCGCGCGGACCGAACAAGATTCTCAACAGCAACGGCTACGGTCTCGCTGCGCAGGTCACCGATGCGGGCGGGGTTCCCATCTCGTTAGGCATTGCCAGAGATACAAAGGAAGATCTGATCGAAAAATTACGAGGCGGGCTTCACGCCGATTTTATTCTCGCCTCCGGCGGGGTCTCGATGGGCGACTATGATTTCGTCCGGGATGTCTTGGTCGAATTGGGAGCCGAGATGAAGTTTTGGAAGGTCGCGATGAAGCCGGGACAGCCGCTCGCCTTTGGGGTGATCTCCGGAAAACCGGCCTTCGGCCTTCCGGGCAACCCGGTTTCGGCCATGGTGTCGTTCGAGCAATTCGTCCGTCCGGCGATTCTGCTCGCCTCCGGACGAAATGAGATCTTCCGACCGATCATTCATGCCACATTGGAAGAGGAAATTAAAAAGCATCCCGGAAAACGCCATTTCATGCGGGCGATTGTGACGGTCCAAAACGGGGAGTACCGCGTCCGCACCACCGGAGATCAAGATTCCCACATCCTTCTCTCGCTGGTAAAAGCCAACGCGCTGATGATTCTTCCCGAGGCCGGCGATCGCCACAAAGCCGGCGAAAAAGTCGCCATCCGGCTCCTATCAGATGTATTTGTCGCTGAAAATTAGGGATCGGCCAAGGCTGCTCTAGAGGGATTTCCTATTACTTCGTGCGACTGTCACCGGTCAAAAGAACGCGCGCCACTCAGCGCTGAGCGTTGGGCGCGTCTCATCTCAACAAACCGTCGATGAGCTACTGCAACAGGCGCTTGACGTGTCGTCCAAATCGGAGTATATTTGAGGTATGAAAGTAAAGACTTCTATCACCCTTTCAGAAGACCTCCTGGATGCCATTGATAAACGGTCAGGTCAGTTCAAGAACCGCTCTGATTTCATCGAGGCCGCCATTCGTGCCTACATCGAGCAGATGCTCCGAGAGGAGCAGAACGCCAGAGACTTAGCCATTATTAACCGAGAGGCCGATCGGCTCAATAAAGAAGCCCTCGATGTCTTGGCATATCAGGTGATTCCGTGAAACGCGGGGAACTCTATCGTGTTGTCCATCCCTCGGCCAGAGATCCTCGAAAATATCGGGTCTTTGTCGTCGTCAGTCGCCAAGTCCTTATTGATTCCCGTTTCTCCACAGTCATCTGTTCCCCCACCTATTCCACACATGATGGTTTGTCCACTCAGGTCCTAATTGGCGTTGAAGAGGGTCTGAAACATGACAGCAGCATTCACTGTGATGAATTAGTCAGTTTGCCGAAATCAGCCCTAACGAATTATGTTGGCGCGTTGTCTCTCGCGAAAACCGAGGCGCTAAACCAAGCTTTACGTAACGCGTTGGATATTCCTGAATAGCCCTGAGAGCATGGGAGTATTCGCCTTGCTGTCGGGGACGTGTCCATCCCGGCGCTCAACACTAAGAAAAAAAAGTAGAGACAGCCGCTATTTTCTTGGCCGGGAGATGGGAGCGATTCGAAGGCGCATGATGAGCGGACAACATCTTGCAAGCGGGGGATTGATCAGGATTTTAAGCAAGAGATTGGGGCGAGCCATAACCGTTTTGCCGATGGGAAGACCCAAGAAGGGATTAAAATAGTGTCTGTCCCTGTTTTGTTCTTGTTTCCCATGAATAGATCAGAGAGGCCCATGAAGTATGTTTGTTTCAGGCCGCTTTGACTTTAGGGATCTCTTTTTTCGGCTCTTCCGTTTGAATCTCGATTTTCCGCGCCTTTGTGGCTACAGCGGGAAGCCTGATATAGAGCACCCCCTCTTCATAAGTGGCCTTGATCTCTCCCTCTGAAACGGCGTGAGGGAGCTGGATGGTCTTTTCAAAAGGGCCGTAAGAGCACTCTTGAAAGAGCGTCTCTTCCTCTTTGTACCCTTCCGGTTGTTTCCTTTCCCCTTTAATGAAGAGCTGGTCCTCCATCACGGAGAGATGGACATCTTTGGGG
>DATDON010000322.1:0-4071 GCA_035293225.1 Candidatus Manganitrophaceae bacterium | reverse complement strand
CTTCTGCTGCATCTCGTCTTTGACGGTCGGATTCCGCTGGAGCCGCGCGACGGTGACGAGGTTGAGATAATAAACGGCCAGCTCGGCGATCTCCGGAACCATCGATTGAACCAGGATCACGCTCTTCTCCGGATCGATCCCGACGGCCAAATAATCCTTCGCCACCTCCCGGATATTTTGCTTCAAGATTTCCGGATGCTCGAAGTGGTCGGTCAGCGCCTGGACATCGGCGATCAGGACGAAGGTCTCATACGCCTCTTGCAGCGTCACCCGGTTCGCCAGCGAGCCGACATAGTGCCCCAGGTGGAGCCGTCCGGTCGGCCGGTCGCCGGTGAGGATTCTTTTTTTTCGGTTCATTTCGACGGTTCCTACAGGTTCATTTTTTGATCTTTGATCGGCGAAGAGGCCTTGATCCCTTCCCAGACGATCTCCGCAAGAAGCGGGTGAACGCCGAAATAGCCGGCCGTTCGGATCGAGAGATCCGGATGCTTTTCCCGGATCGTTTCGACCTGCTTCTGAATTCTTTTCAGGATGATCCCGGTAAAGAGCAGGCATGGAAAGACGACGACCGAAGCCGCCCCCAATTCGACGCAGCGGGCGAAGCCGTCCGGGATGTACGGGGGGACGACCTCCGCGAAACAATGAACGGCGTGGGGGTACGGGAGCGTCGGCTTCAACTGATCGGCGAACCGCTCCGTCGCCGCGATCGCCTTCGGCTCCAGCGTTCCCCGCCCCACGACGAGCAGCGCCGTCTTATGGGGCTCGCGATCTTGAGAGGGGTCGATCCGGATCTTCGCCAGCGCCGGCAACTTCGGATTCAGGTTGAGCGGCTCGCCGAAGTAAATCTCAACCTCCGGATGCTTCGCCTGTCCCTCCGTCAGGAGATGGGGGAGGTCCTCCAGGACGTGCCTTCCCGGAAAGATGAACAGAGGATAGGCCCAGATTCGCTTCGCGCCGCCGGCCGCCGCCCGGTCGATCGCCGCCGGGATCAACGGGTCGGCCAATTCGAGGTAACCGGGATAGACCCGCTTCAGACCGCTCCATTTTTTGAAAAAGGCGATGAATTGATCGAACTCCTCGATCGCCGTCCGATCGCGGCTGCCGTGGCCCAAAAGGATGACGGCGTCGGTCTCGACATCGATGATCATGACGCGGCCGCCTCTTTCAATTTCCGGTATCCTCCCCCTCCGGAGAGCGTTTGATCGGCCAGCTTCCACCCCTCCGCCGGAGTCGGCCGGAGGCCCGCCGCGCAGAGACCGTACGCGGCGGTCAGGGCCACCCAATCACGGACCGGGCCCGACGCCGCGCCCGACAAGATCTCTTCGATCAATTTTCCCTGCTCTTCCGGATCCCCTCCCGGGATGTCGGAGCGGGACGCCCAGGCCAGGCCGACCTCTTTCACCGGAAGGGAGACCGGATCGGTCCGACCGTTATCGGAAAGAAAACCTTTTGTCTCGGAGGTGATGGACGGCTCCGGCCCCCCTTCGACCCCCCGCAGGATCAAGACCCGTTTGCTCTTCAGCCGCTTTAAAACCTCCAGCGTCGTTTCGAAATAAGGGGGGTGGGATATCCCGATGAAGTGAAGCCCCGCGCCGGCCGGGTCGACCATTCGAGAAACGGTGTTGAACACCGTCCGGACGCCGAGCTCGTTCCGCAATCGATGAAACCGGTAGAGCGGCGGATTGAATTTTGCGACATCGAGATAAACAAAGCCGGACCGCTCCAAAGCGACCGCCCCCTCTTGCGGGGAGAAATCGACGCAGACGCCGAGCGCCTGCAAGACGGCGGAGACGCTCAAGCGCCCCGGCGCGTTGGAATAGCCGTGCAGAAGAACCGGCTGACCGGCCGCCGCCATGACGAAGGCGGCCGGGATGATCGCGTGAAAAAAGGTCTTTTTCCCGGCGTAGACCGGGATGTCGAGCGGCGTCATCCTCTTATCGAGTAGAAGCGGCTTGTTGTATTCGCGGCAGACCTCCGTGAAGGCGAGCATCTCGTCCATCGTCTCCCCTTTGACCCGGAGCGCGACCAGGAATCCCCCCGCCTGCGCCGGGGTCGCCTCTCCCGAAAGAAGAAGCCGCGCCCCCTCCAGCGCCTCCTCATAGGTCAAATCCTGCGCCGCCTTCTCCCCCGCCCCGACCTTATGGACAAGGTATGGCATCCGGTCGGGAGAGGGGTCAATCGCTTCAGGCATTTCAGTCTCATCGGTCATCGATCGGTCCATTATCTCCTCACCTCCGGCGGGTGTCAAGCCTGTAGGGGCGGTTCGCGAGCCGCCCCTACAGCTCCCCTCAAAACCACCCCTTCGCCCCTTTTTCCATCCCCTCCTCGACAAGGCGTTTCGCCGCGTCGAAGAGGGCCTTCTGCTCCTCCGGCGCGATGTTGAACTTCGTCTCGATCTCGTTGATCCGGTCACCGAGCGGGTCGCCCGTCGGGAAATGGCGGAGGGAGATGTGCCAGAAGCGGCAGTGGTTTTCCGGGTTTTGATAGAGGGTGAATTCGCCGAAGAGGTCGAGATCGATGTAAGGGGGCTGCCGATGCTCGACGCTGTTCATCCCGACCGATTCCAATACCTCTCTCCGGTTGCTCAGGAGCATCACATCCGAGGCGTCGATCGCGTTGCGGTCGATGAAATAATCGATGAATCGCCGGGTGTCGGCGCGGTGGGCGTCGCGGTCGCCGTGGCGGGTCGCGGCGTCGACCGAAATAATCACGCACCCTTTCGGGAAAAGCTCGGAAAGGGTCATCGGCCCGATCGCCCTTCGGAGGGAGCTGAGTAGGGCGGTGATTCCGAGATTGTCGACCGGCCCGCCGTCATAGAGATGGAGGTAGGTCGGCCTTCCGGCCTCCGGCGGGGAGAAGTCTTCGACCGCGACGCTCTGGAACGCCCCCGGAAAGGCCGACGAGACGTTCACCGCGCCGGCGATCCGGTAGGAATGGAGGTCGGAGCCGAGGTCGGCGAACGACTCGTCGGTGAAGGTAAACCGGTCGGCCGCGCCGTGGTCGGTGGTGTTGATCAGGAGCTTCGGCCGTTTGGGATTGAGGTCGTGATAGGTCGCGCCGTGATAAAGGTTGTTGTCGAAAACCTGGACCATGATGTCCGACCGGGTGAAATCGGTGAACCAGTACCGGAAGATATTTTGCGGGAGGAACCACCGGCCGATCCATTTGTTCTGAAAGTCGCGCCGCATCCGCTCCGGCGCCTCCGCTTCGGTGAATTGAATCCCTTTATATCCCTCCAGGGCATAATAGGCCGCGGGGAGCGATCCGCCGGAGACCGCCGAGATGAAATCGACCCGGTCGAGGAGGCCCCGCTGTCTCAGCTCCAGCATGACCCCGCTTGAGAAATTCGCGGCGCGGCTCCCTCCGCCGGAGAGGGCGAGGCCGATGAACATCCCGTCCTCCTTCTCTTTTTCCTCGATGAGATAGTTGGCGTGGGTGGAGGGGGGAGGGCCGGCGCCGGCCGGCTTGTTCCGGTTCGGCCGCCAACTGCCGGGCAAGACGGCGCACGAGGCGGAGAAGAGGATTAAGAAAAGGATCAATGGGTATCGTGGAATCGGGTTGGTCTGCTTCATCGTTCCCTCCGTGGATGGCGCCGGTCAATTGATTGCTGCGATTATAGATCGTCAAGAAGAGGCTTGCAAGTGAAGAGTCAAAAAGATATGCTACGTCCATTCACGTGAATCCCCCGGAACGGCGCGCGTCATCGATGCTGAATGAGCAGGAAGTACTGAAGATCGTCGCAAAGCGATTGGCGTCCGCCGGCGTTCCCTATATGATCACCGGATCGGTGGCGATGAACTTTTACGCCACGCCGCGGATGACCCGAGACATTGATATCGTCATCCGAACACAGGAGGATGATATTGAAAAACTCTATAAGCTCTTTGCGAATGATTTTTATGTGGATATCGATTCGATTAAAGAGGCGCTTTATCGTCGTCGGATGTTCAACGTCATTCATATGGAAGGAATCGTCAAGGTTGATTTCATCATCAGGAAGGAAACAGAGTATCGTCAGGTTGAGTTCCAACGGAGACGCCGCGTCGTTTTTGAAGGGGTAGAGATGGATAT
>DATDON010000321.1:0-7030 GCA_035293225.1 Candidatus Manganitrophaceae bacterium | reverse complement strand
AGCCGATGAGCAACGAGGACGGTTCGATCTGGGTCGTCTTTAACGGGGAGATCTACAATCATCCGGAGCTGCGAAGCGCCCTGATGAGTAAGGGACATACCTTCAAAACCATCTCGGACACGGAGGTGATTCTCCATCTTTATGAGGAGGAGGGAGAAAAATGCGTCAACGCGTTCAACGGGCAGTTCGCTTTCGCCCTCTGGGACGGACGCCGGCGCGCTCTCTTTCTGGCGAGGGATCGAATGGGGACGCGTCCCCTTTTCTACGCCTTTCATAACGGGAATTTTCTGTTCGGGTCGGAGATCAAAGCCCTTTTTGAGGATCCCTCTCTGCCGAGAGAGATCGATCCGTTCGCGGTCGATCAGGTCTTTACCTTTTGGTTTCCGACTCCGCCCAGAACCGGTTTCGTCGGAATCTCGGAATTGCCCCCCGCCCATACCCTGACTCTGAGCGAGAATGAGATGCGGATCAGCCGCTACTGGTCGATGGAATTTCCGAGCCTGAAGGAGTCGCAGAGCGCTTCCCCCCATCCGGACCGATGGTACGCCGATCGCCTCATGGAACTGCTCGATGACGCCGTTCGGATCCGCCTTCGGGCCGATGTGCCGGTCGGGGCCTATTTGAGCGGAGGCCTCGATTCTTCCGTGATCGCCGCCTTGGCCCGGCGCCGATGCGAAGGTTTAAAGACATTTTCCATCGGGTTTGAATCGGAAGAATTCGATGAGACCCCTTTTCAATCGATGGCGGCCCGCTCTCTCCGAACCGACCATCAACCTTTTTTTTGCAAGACGGAGGAGATCGGCAACGCGTTTCCGGAGGCGGTATGGCATATCGAGCGGCCGGTGGTTCGCGCGGCCACCGTCCCGATGATGCTCCTTTCCCGAAAAGTCCGGGAGGCCGGCATCAAGGTGGTCCTCAGCGGTGAAGGGGCCGACGAAATCCTCGCGGGGTACGACATCTTTAAAGAGGCGAAGGTCCGGCGATTCTGGGCGCGGGCCCCCCGTTCAACCCGCCGCCCGCTCCTTCTTCGTCGTCTCTATCCTTACCTGAACGGAATGCGGGGGCAAGCGCAGGGCGCCCTCTCGGCCTTCTTCGGCCAAGGCCTCACCGAGACGGACGATCCGTTTTATTCGCATCGCCCCCGTTGGCGGTCGACGGCGTCGATCAAGGGGCTCTATTCCGAAGAGACCCGCCGGCGGTTGAAAGGGTACGATCCGATCGATGAGCTTCGCGCGGCGCTGCCGGAGGCGTTCGGCGGATGGCATGTCCTTTCACAGGCGCAGTATCTTGAGACGGCCTATCTTCTTCCGGGATATATCCTCTCTTCCCAGGGGGACAGAACGGCGATGGCGAATTCGGTTGAGCAGCGGTTTCCTTTTCTGGACCACCGGGTCGTCGAATTCGCCGCCCAAATTCCGCCGAGCCTCAAGATGAGGCGGCTTCAGGAAAAGCATATCCTGCGCCAGGGAAGCCGGGGCCTGATCCCCCAGGCGATTCTGGACCGGGAGAAGCGCCCGTTTCGCGCCCCGGACCGGGCCGCCGTTTTACCGGACGGAAAGGGGCGTCCTTATGTCGAGGAGGTATTTTCCCGTCCCGCCCTTGAGGAAACGGGGATATTCGCCCCTCCGGCGGTCCAAACGCTCTTAAATAAGATCCGGCGGGGGGGGGCCGCCACCCTGAAAGACGAAATGGCCCTCATCGGGTCGTTATCGACGCAGTTGTTAAGCCTGCGGTTCGTGAGCCGACAGGCCGAAGCGAAAGGGTGATTTTGGAAGATCAGCTTGAATCCATTTTACAAAAGTTTATCGTCGAAACTTTCCTCTACGGAGATCAGAGCGCGGCGCCTCGGAAAGAGGATTCTTTCATGGAAAAGGGAATCATCGATTCGATGGGCGTTCTGGAACTGGTTACCTATCTTGAGACGAAGATGGGAATCCCCGTTTACGACGAGGAAATTATTCCTTCCAATTTCGATTCGGTGGAGAAATTGACCCGGTATATCAAAAGAAAGCGGAACGGGGGGGCGCATGCAGGTTGAAGAATTTCTTCAGTCGTCGGCCTCCCGCTTCCCACAAAAGACGGCCCTTGTCTGTCAAGGGGACCGGTGGTCGTACGGCGAAGTGGACCGGCTGAGCGACCGTCTCGCCGGGAGCCTGAAAGCGCGCGGCCTTCATCGCGGAGACCGCGTCGCGATCTTTCTCGACAACTCGGTCGAGGCGGTCGTTTCGATCTTCGGCGTTCTCAAGATGGGAGGGGTCTTCCTTCCGGCGTCCCCCTCCACAAAAGCCGACAAGCTGGCCTACCTTCTCAATGATTGCCGCGCGGCCGGCCTGATTTCCGACGCGCGGTTGAGCGGGGTCGCCTCGGAGGCGGCGCCCCGGGCGCCTTCGCTCCGTCTCGTCATTTCAGCCGGAGACGGTCGGCCGGAGAGGCCGTTTGAGGGGGTCCAGGCGCTGACGTGGGAAGGGGCGTTGGACAAAGACACCCCAAGCGCCGCCGCCCCTCTTTCCAAAAGCGCCATCGACATCGACCTCGCCGCGATTCTCTACACTTCGGGCTCTACCGGCTTTCCGAAAGGGGTGATGATGACCCACCTGAACATCGCGACGGCCGCCGCCTCGATCATGCAATATCTGGAAAATAAAGAGGATGACGTGGTCTTAAGCGCCCTCCCCCTTTCCTTCGACTACGGCTTATATCAGGTTCTGATGGCGTTTAAGGCGGGCGCGACTTTGGTTTTGGAGCGCTCTTTCGCTTATCCCCAGACGATTCTTGAAAGGTTGATCGAGGAGAAGGCGACCGGGTTTCCGATCGTTCCGACCGTGGCGGCGATGATCTGTCGGATGAAAGAATGGCGCTCTGATCGCTTTCCGCATCTCCGGTATATCACGAGCACGGCCGCTCCGCTGGCGCCCGCCCACATCTCCAGGCTCCGGTCGCTCTTTCCAACGGCAAAGATTTACTCCATGTACGGCCTCACCGAGTGTAAAAGGGTCTCCTATCTCCCCCCGGAAGAGTTGGATGTCCGGCCCGCCTCGGTCGGAAGAGCGATCCCGAACACCGAGGTTTACATCGTGGATGAATGGGGCGCCCGCGTGGGGCCCGGGGAAGTGGGAGAGCTCGTGGTTCGGGGGGCTCACGTCATGAAAGGGTATTGGGAGCGGGAAGAAGAGACCGAACGGGCTTTAAAGCCGGGCCCCCTTCCCGGCGAGAAAGTTCTCTACACGGGGGACCTCTTCAGGATGGACTCCGACGGATATCTTTATTTTGTCGCGCGCAAAGACGACATCATTAAAACCCGGGGGGAGAAGGTCAGCCCGAAGGAGGTCGAAGCGGTTCTCTATCGCCTGCCCGAAATCGCAGAGGCGGCCGTGGTCGGTGTTCAGGATGAGGTCCTCGGGCAAGCGGTCAAGGCGGTGGTCGTCTTGACGGAAGGGACGCGCCTGACCGCTCAAGAGATTTCCCGCCATTGCGCGCGATACCTCGAAGAGTTCATGATCCCAAAGTATGTGGAGTTTCGGGAAGGATTGCCGAAAAACGCCAACGGCAAAATTCTCAAGGCGGCGCTGGCGCTCCGGCCGGGAAGGTCGGCGGAATGACACACGCCGGTTTTTCGATTGATTCTTTGAAGATAGACGCCGCGCGGGAGGCCGAGCGGATTGAGGGAGCGGTCCGGGAGTTTGTCTTTGTGAACCTCAGAAGAAAAGGGGTGGTGATAGGGCTCTCGGGCGGGGTCGACAGCAGCTTGGTCGCCGCGCTTTCCGCCCGGGCGTTGGGTCAAGATCGCGTTCTGGGGCTTTTTACGCCGGAGGCGGAATCGTCCGGGGAGAGTCTTCGACTGGGACGGCGCGTCGCAGATTTTCTGGGGATTAAAACGGAGTTGGAGGATATCGGTCCCGTTTTGAAGGCGGCGGGATGTTACAAAAGACGCGATGAGGCGGTTCGGCTCGTCATCCCGGAATACGGCCCGGGCTATAAATGCAAGATCGTTCTTCCCGCTTTATCGGAAGGGGCCGGCTACGCCATTTTTTCCGTGGTCGCGGAGGCGCCGGACGGAAGGCGGATCAGGGCGAGGTTGACGCCCGAAGCCTACTCCGGCGTCGTGGCCGGCGCCAGCCTCAAACAGCGGACGCGCAAGATGATGGAATATTATCACGCCGATCGGCTCCATTACGCGGTGGCGGGGACGCCCAACCGGCTGGAGTACGACCAAGGTTTTTTCGTTAAAAACGGCGACGGCGCGGCCGATTTGAAGCCGATCGCCCATCTCTACAAGACCCAGGTCTATCAATTGGCGGAATACTTGGGGATACCGGAGGAGATCCGGCGGCGCCTTCCGACCACCGATACGTATTCGCTGGAGCAGTCCCAGGAAGAATTCTACTTCGGGCTTCCTTACGACAAGCTCGACCTTTGCTTATACGGAAAAAATCATGAGATACCTAAGGAGGATGTCGCCCGGGCGGCCGGATTGACCGCGGAGCAGGTGGAGCGCGCCTATCGGGACATCGACTCCAAACGCCGGGCCGCCCGTTTTCTCCATCTTCCCCCCCTCCTCGTGGAAGAGATGAAAGAAGCGCCGTCTTCATCACGGATCGTGAAAGTCGGGGGGTCCGGAATTTGATCTCTTCATTCCACTTGAGAGAATTTTACCTCGCGAATCGGCGGGCGTTGGGTTGGGGGGCGCTCCTGGCCGCGTCGTTCGCCGCCTGTTACGCCCGGGTCTTCGGCGCCCTCGTGACGCAATGGGGGTCGAACGACATGTATTCCTACGGTTTCCTGATCCCCTTCGTCAGTCTTTACCTTGTCTGGGCGCGCCGGGAAAGGGTGCTCCCTCTCCGGCCTCAACCCCGCCCGGTCGGCGGCTTCACGATGGTGGCCTTCAGCCTGGGAATGTTGGCGGCGGGAGGGGCGGGCGGCGTGGTCGCGCTCCAGGAGCTTTCGTTGATCGGCCTCCTCGCCGGAGGGGTCGTTCTGATCTTGGGAAGGGAATTCTTCCGGGCCCTGTTTTTTCCGATCGCCTATTTGTTGTTCATGATCCCGGTTTGGGAGATCATTACGGACCGGCTCCATTTCCCGTTCCAAGTTTTTTCGGCGAACGTGGGGGTCGGACTGTTGCAGGCCTTCGGCCTCCCCGTTTACCGGCAAGGGGTCTATATCGAGTTGCCGAACATCACGCTCGAAGTGGCCAAGGTCTGCAGCGGGGTGAACTACCTCCTTTCTGTCATCGCCATCGGAGCGCCGATGGCCTATCTCTTTCTGAAGAGGCCCCTTTTGAGGGCGCTCTTGATTCTTTTTTCGGTCGCCGTCGCCGTTTTAAGCAATGGCGCCCGGGTGGCGCTGATCGGGGCGCTTTCCTATTACGGAATCGGCGGAAACATCCACGGGCCTTTTCATCTCTTGCAGGGGCTCTCCGTCTCCATGGTCGGGTACGGGGCGATCTTCGCGGGTCTTTGGGCGCTCTCGAAGATCCCTTCGCCGCCCTCCGCGCCGATGGCTGAGCGGATATCCGAGCGGGTCGCGCAGCCGTCCGTTCCTGCGCCGGCCCTGGGATGGGGAAAGAGTATCCCCCCCTTGGCGCTCTCTTTGTCGGCCCTTCTCCTGCTGACCGGCGGCTTTCTTCATTTTCATCGTCCCTCTTCCGTTCCCTTGAAAAGAGATCTAAAAGATTTTCCCCTTGAGATCGGCGCTTGGCAAGGGAGAGAGGCCGCCCCGGTTTATACTCTCTATCGGGATATTGGAATCGATCAGGATCTTTCGCGGGCCTACCGGACCGATTCGGGATTGTCCGCGACCCTTTATATCGGTTATTTTGAGTTCCAGCGTCAGGGCCGTGAGCTGATCAACTATAAAGCGAACGACCTGTTTCGGGAGGCCTCAACCGAAGAGATGTTTTTAAACACCGGCGAACGGATCAAGGTGAACACATTCATCAAGCGGGAGAGGGGAGGGAGCCGGCTGATCTGTTTTTGGTATGATCTGAACGGCCGAATCGTCACGAGCCGCTATCTCGCCAAACTTTACACGGTGTGGGATGTCTTTGCCCATGGACGGACCAACGGCGCGATCATCCTCCTCGCTTCGGACGTCATGCAGGATGGGACACTGGATGTCGAGGAGGGCCGATTGGAGAGGGCCCGATTGTCCCTGGAGGCTTTTATGCAAGATCTTTTTGGAGCGCTTCCCGGCGCCCTTCCGAGAGGATGACGAATTGAATCAGGCGGCTCCGATCGAACACGGGGGATATTCTATTTTTTTATCCGACTTGGAAAAGAACCGGGAGGAGATCCTCCATAGTTGGAAAAAAAATCTCCCCCATCTCCCCGAGGCGCGGTACCCTTGGATTTACGAAAAAAATCCTTACGGCCCCGCCGCTTGCTGGCTCGCCAAATATGCCGCGCAGGACAAGGTCGTCGGCGCGACCGCCCTATTTCCGAGAAAATTTCTTTCGAGAGGGAAGCCTCTCATGGCCGGGATCGCCGGCGACTTCGGGGTCGATCAAGAGCACAGAGGTTTTGGGCCGGCCCTCTCGCTGCAAAGGGCGGCGGTCTCCGCTTGCAAGGAAACGGGATTTGAAGTCCTCTACGGAATTCCGACAGGACAATCGGAACCGGCCCTTCTGAGAGCGGGTTACAAGATCGTCGGCCACATGATTCGAATGACAAAACTGATCCGGTCGGACGATTATCTCAAGCGGCGCATTGGCTGGGGGAATTTGCCGAAGGCGTTTTTGGGGCCCGTGAATCTGGCCATCCGGCTTCTCTCGAAGGAGAGCTACCGTACGCTGCGGCAGGAATGTTTGTTGCGTCCGATTTCCGTTTTTGACGAACGCTTTGATCGTTTTTGGGAAAGGGTATCGGGCCGATATTCCTTGATCGGAGAAAGAAAAAGCCGGTATCTGAACTGGCGATTTATTCAATGTCCCCACAAAAACTACAGCGTCTTCGCCCTGACGCGGAAAGAGACCGATGAGATTTTAGGATATGTCTGCGCTTACGTCGCTGGGAACAGAATCCACGTCGCCGATCTT
>DATDON010000320.1:0-4011 GCA_035293225.1 Candidatus Manganitrophaceae bacterium | reverse complement strand
ATCCCTTCATACTCTTCGACGATTAAAACTCTGGTCTTCTTCAAAAAGGCCTCAAGGCGCCGGGCCGATTCCCCCGGTCAGTGGACAAGGGTACCAGATGATATTTTTAAGGCTATTGGGAAACCGCCCTAATTTCGGATGGAATAATGCCTACACGGAGGAAACTGGGGGAGGATATATCCTGACTTAGATATTCTGGACGGAACCATGACGCGCCTGTATTCTTCGGTTGTCCGAATTTGGTTTTGATGTTTTATCGTAGGGGCGCCCTGTATGGCGCTCTATGGGGGACCGTAGAGACGTTGCACGCAACGTCTCTACCAAAATGATGGATTCTTGTAATTTCTTTGAGAATTATCTATAGTGCCTTCAAAGGATTCATCCCGGATGCTGAGAGAATATCTTAAAAGAATTTTTGAAACGGCGGCGCGCGGCGACGCGCTTGAGGAGAGAAAAATAGATTGAGAATACCAGATCGGCGGCTATCAGGTCCTGGACAAGTGGTTGAAGGAGAGAAAGAAGAGAATCCCCAGCATTGAAGATATTCAACACTACTCCGGGTGGCTACCGCGCTAAAGAGGACGATTTCGGTTCAAAAAGAAATTGATGGCATTTATCCGAAAGTTGAAGAAGAAACGATTACAGTAGGGGTTCAACATGTTGAACCCCTACCTTGAACATAGCGCGCATGAAATATAATCCGGACATCCATCATCGCGATTCTATCCGGTTGCGGGAGTTTGATTATAGTCAATCCGGAGCGTACTTCATAACGATCTGTACAAAAGAGCGGGAGCTCTGGCTGGATGTTCCCGACATTAAAAAGATTGTGGAAGAGCGCTGGATAGAAATTCCAGATCATTTCAAAAATGCGGCGCTGGACTCCTGGGTCGTTATGCCGAACCATATCCATGGGATCATCAGTCTCATGTCGCGCGTAGGGGTTCAACATGTTGAACCCCTACAAAACCGGTATCAACGAATCATACCGAAATCAATCGGATCGATTGTGCGTTCTTACAAATCGGCGGTGACAAACCAATGCCGAAAAAATGGCTTTAGATCTTTTCAGTGGCAACGAAATTATTATGAACGGGTCATCCGCAGCGAGGATGAGTTGAATCGAATAAGACAATATATTCAAAATAATCCGTTGAATTGGAATACGGATGAAGAAAATCCAAATCGAGAAGACTGATTCATGACTGTTCGTTTAACAGAAGTTCAATCGGCCCACGAAACCATCCGATCGTCCATCGATCGGACGCCCTTGGTTCATTCCCGTTCATTGAGCGTCCGGGCCGGGGTTCCCGTTTATCTCAAGCTGGAGAATCTCCAGAAGACCGGGTCGTTCAAGGTCCGGGGCGCCTTCTATCGGATGTCGTTCCTCACCGCCGCGGAGCGCCGGCGGGGGGTGGTTGCGGCCTCGGCGGGGAACCACGCCCAGGGGGTCGCCTTGGCGGCGAACCTGCTGGGGGTCACTTCCACCATCGTCATGCCGGAAGGGGCTTCCATCGCAAAACAAGAGGCGACCCGCGCCTACGGCGCGCGGCGCGTCGTCGCCGGAAAAGACCTCGACGGGGCGATGAAACGGGCGAGGGAGATCGAGCGGGCCGAAGGGAAGGTTTTTATCCATCCGTTCGATGATGAGGCGGTGATCGCAGGCCAAGGGACCGTCGGGTTGGAGATATTGGAAGATCGGCCCGATATCGCCACGATCATCGTCCCGGTGGGCGGGGGCGGACTCGCCTCCGGCATCGCGGTGGCGGCGAAATCGATCCGCCCGAAAATCCGGATCATCGGGGGGGTCGCCCCCGCCCGCCCGACTTTGGCCGACGGGATCGCCGTCAAATCGTCTGGGGGGAAGACCCGCCCCATCCTGGCGCGGTATCTCGACCGAATGATCCGTGTGGACGAGGAGGAGATCGCCGAGGCGGTTCTCCTTCTGATGGAGCACAAGCGGATCATCGCGGAGGGGGCGGGGGCGGTCGCCCTGGCGGCGCTGTTAAACCACGGCCGGGGGATTCGAGGCCCGGTGGTCTTGATTGTCAGCGGGGGAAACATCGACGTCAATCTCCTCGAACGGATCATCGAGCGCGGCCTGCTCCGGACCGGCCGTCTCTTGCGTCTCTCGGTGGTTTTGCCAGACCGGCCCGGCGCGCTGGCGCGTCTGACTTCAGAAATCGCCGCTCTCGGCGCGAATATCCTCCACATCGTCCACGACCGCCTCTCCTCCAACCTGCCGATCAACCAGACCCGCGTCGAACTCTCGCTGGAAACCCGCGGCGCGGAACAGAACCGCCAGGTTCTCAAACGCCTTAAGTCATTAAAATATCATATTATTTAGTTCACGGCCTAAAGAAGAGAAAGTGTGATGTAGATCACATTTCCCCCCTTTTTATTATGGTATATTACCGGTCTATATATATGGGGGCCTGTGGGAGAATTCGTTAACCGTTATTCGTTATTCGTTATTCGGAAAGAAAAGTTCTGACGTTTAACGAATCACGATTCACGAATAACGTCCTCTGCCCTCCCAATGCCCCCACACCCCGCGGTTCACCCCTAAAAACAAGGGGTACAGGCGGACAGGCAAAGCCTGATCCTCGCCTTTAGATTGAACCTTTCTGTAGGGAGAATGGAATGAAACGGAACCATCTGAAGTTTTTTGCATTTGTCTTCTTGGCTTTATTGTCGGGATGCGGCGGCGGGAACGGGAGCGGGGGAACCGGGAGGGTGAAAGTTTCGCTGACCGACGCGGTCGCCTGCGGGTTCGACGAGGTCAATGTCACCGTGTCGCAGGTCCGGATTCATCAGAGCGCGTCGGCGTCCGAACAGATGAGCGGATGGCATGACATTGACATCTCTCCCCCTCGGAAGATCAACCTGGCCGCATTGACGAACGGCGTGTTGGAAGAGCTGGGGATGGCGGTCCTCCCGGCGGGGCATTATACCCAGCTCCGGCTGGTCCTACTTCCGAACTCGCCGGGCGGGGCGATGAACAACTCGGTGACGCCGACCGGCGGGGTGGAAACGGAGATGAAGACGCCGAGCGCGGTTCAGAGCGGCCTGAAGCTGATTCATGAATTCGACGTGGCGGCGAATGAGTTGGTCGACCTGGTCTTGGATTTCGACGCTTGCAAATCGGTCGTCCAAAAAGGAAATGGGAGTTATGGCTTGAAGCCGGTCATCTCGGTCATTCCGACGGTCGTCAGCGGCGCGATTTCCGGACATGTTAATTCGGCTTTGACCAACGCGGTGATTTACGCGGAGCAGGGGGGAAGGGTGGTCAAATCGACCGTTCCCGATCCGGATGGAAAATTTGTCCTCTCCCCGCTTCAACAGAGTTCAACCGCCGGAAATTATGATGTTGTTGTGACTGCGGACAACGCCTCCACGGCGATGATTCAATCGGTCCCCGTCACCGCCCAGGGAAACACCTCGCTCAGCAGCCAAACCGAGCCGATTGCGTTGACCTCCTCCGGCGTCCAAACCGTCAGCGGGTCGGTCACCCCGGCCGGCGCCGAGGCGGCGGTCCGGGCCACACAGACTTTTTCGAGTGGAGCGGTGATGGAGGTTGGTTCGATTTCGGTTTCTGGAAGTTATCTGTTGACCCTTCCGATTGGGGCGCCTTCGCTGGGGAGTTATGGGGATGGAGCGTTGCCGATTACGTTGACGGCGGACGGGGCGATCGCCGGAAAATATCAGATTGAAGTTTCTGCGGAGGGCTTTGCGGTTCAAACAGGTCCCGTGATCGATATTACCAGTGGCCCTGTGACAGACCAGGACTTCAACCTTTCGCCCTAAAACTCGATCCCCTTCTGGGCCTTGATTCCTTTCTTGAAGGGGTGCTTGATCTCGCGCATCTCGGTGACGAGGTCGGCGACTTCGATGATCTTTTCGTGCGCGTCCCGTCCGGTCAGAATGACATGGAGGGTGGGGGGTTTGCTCTTGAGGAAATCGACGACCTTCTCGACCTCGAGATAGTTGTAGTGGATCACATAGTTGATC
>DATDON010000319.1:0-3349 GCA_035293225.1 Candidatus Manganitrophaceae bacterium | reverse complement strand
TCCGATGACGGGTGAAATGGCGATGAAGATGGGCCGCGCCGCCGCTCATATTTTCAAAAACAAAGCGGGCCGCCACCGAATCGTCATCGGAAAAGACACCCGTCTCTCCGGATATATGTTGGAATCGGCCCTGACCTCCGGGATCTGCTCCATGGGGGTCGATGTCCTCTTGGTCGGGCCGCTTCCCACCCCCGCCATCGCCTTCCTGGCGAGGAGCCTCCGCGCCGACGCGGGGGTGATGATCTCCGCCTCGCATAACCCTTTCGAAGACAACGGCATAAAATTTTTTTCGAGAGAGGGGCTGAAGCTCCCCGACGAAATAGAGGCCCAAATGGAGGGGCTGATCTTTTCCGGGGAGATCGACGCGATCCGCCCCACCGCCGGAGAGATCGGAAAGGCCTTTCGCGTCGACGACGCCGAAGGGCGCTACATCGAATTCGTCAAAAACTCCCTTCCGAAAGGGCTCGACTTTCAAGGAATCAAGATCGCCGTCGATTGCGCGAACGGCGCCGCCTACAAAGTGACCCCCATGGTTTTAAAAGAGCTGGGGGGGAACGTGATCGTTCTGAGCGACGCCCCCGACGGGACCAACATCAATCTCAACTGCGGGGCGCTCTATCCGGAAAATTTGCGGAGAAAGGTCATCGAATCACAGGCCGACATTGGGATCGCCCACGACGGGGACGCCGATCGGGCGGTCTTTGTGGACGAGAAAGGGAACGTCGTCGATGGGGACGCCATTCTCGTCGCCTTCGCCCTGGCCCTCCATCAGGAAAAGGGGTTAAAAAGGGAGACCCTCGTGACCACCCTGATGAGCAATATGGGGGTCGACCTCGCCCTCCGGCCCAAAGGGATTCAGGTGGTTAGAACGCCGGTGGGGGATCGATATGTTTTGGAAAGGATGATCAAGGAGGGATATAATTTGGGGGGGGAGCAGTCGGGTCATGTGATCTTCCTCGACTATAACACAACCGGCGACGGGCTGATTACCGCGCTTCAACTCTTGGCTTTAATGAAGCGGACCGGCAAAACCCTCTCCGACTTGGCGTCGTGTATGGCGCCGCTGCCGCAAGTGTTGATCAATGTCCGGGTCCAAAAAAAGACGCCGTTTTCCGAGGTTCCGGGCCTTTCCAAGGCGATCGACGCCTGTGAAGAGACGTTGAGAGGGGCGGGGCGGGTCTTCATCCGATACTCCGGCACCGAGCCGTTGCTCCGGATCATGATTGAAGGAGAAGACCAGGTAAAAATAACGAAAATGGCGGAGGAGTTGGCCGGTATTGTGCGGGGAAAAATCGGTTCACCCAAGTAATTTTGAGAAAATAATGAGGCCCGGGATGCCTACTGTCGGCCCCAAAGAAAGGAACGATTTCACCCCTTCTCAAAAACCCCGGCTCCCGAAGCGGTCCGGGAATTTCTCGGAAAAATTTTCGCCGGCGCTGATCCTCTTTCTTTTTCTTTTTTTAGGAAGCCCCTCTCTTTCCACCCCCTCTCCCCTCGATGATATCCAGGCCTCCCGGCATAATCTGACCGCTTCCTCTTCCCCCGACGCTCCGAAGGCTTGCGTGGTCTGCCACACCGAAGCGATTCCCGGCCCCCCTCCCACGGCGGCGCCGGAGGGGAAGCTGAATTTAGAGCCGGCCCGAATCTCTCCCCTTTGGATTTCGAACGAGGCCCGGCCTTACACCGTGACGGCGTCCCTCTCTCGTGAAAAGCAACCTTACAACCGGCCGACCGGCTCTTCTTTCGACTGTCTTGCCTGTCACGACGGCGTTTTGGGAAAAGATACGCACGGCGTCAATGTCGCCGAACCCCGTCTCGGCGCCAAGGCGGGCGATCCCCATGGAAGAACAATGGGGCGTTTGGGGGCGGACCCTCTCAGCCGCGTGGACCATCCGATTTCCATCCCTTATCCTGTAAAACCGAACGGTCAATTCGGGCCGGAAACCCCCACCGTGACCGTTTCACGTTACTGGCCCATTCCGGACCGCCGCCCGGACGGATTCGTTCTTCCTGATTCCGGCGCTTCCGCCTACTTGGATCTTCCGACAAAAGGGTCGATTTCGTTCGAAAATTTAACCACCCTCGTCCGAACGACCTCCGGAATGGTCCAATGCGACAGCTGTCACAACCCGCACAGCGAGAAAATCAGGCCTTTCCTTAGGGTTCCCTCCGCATCCCTCTGCTTGGTCTGCCACGACCGCTAACCCTTCCTTATCTTGACAGGCGACACGTCTCTGTTATCTTTAAAAGTAAGTAGAACAATCATTTTTCATCTTCAATTTCTTTTTCATCTTCGTTTCCAACCTCTCATGGCGCCCGTTCTACCAAGGAGGAGGAGAGATGAAACTTTTATACGGTCTTTTGTTGGGATGGGCGTTATGCGCCCCTCCGGCGAACGCCTGGGAACAGGATGAAACACTGCATGTGCAGGGTGGGACACTGCATGTGCAGGATGAAACACAGGGTGGGACACTGCCCGTCACGGAAAGAAAGGAAGTCGAACAGCTTTTTGAGACATCGCTGCAAAGCGATGACTACGAAAGAAATAAGGCGATCCTTCAAAAAATAATCGACCTGGCCCCCGAGTCGGAGTACGGCCGCTTCTCCAAAGGATGGTTTTCGGCCCAGGAAGGAGATTACGAAAAGGCCCTTTCAGAGTATCTGGCCGCTCTTCAAATCCGCCCCGACTTCGGCGAGGCGAGAAACAACCTCGCTTCCGCCTATTTCCATCTCGGCCGGTGGTCCGAATCGATTGAGGAGTTTCAGGAGGCGCTCCGCCAACACCCTGAATGGAGCGAAACGCGCCTCAATCTCGGTTCGGCTTATTACATGGCAAAGCGTCACTTCGCGTCGATTCGGGAATGGGAGAAGGCGCTTCAAATCGACTCCGATCTGGTCATCACCCATTACTATCTGGGGCTCGCTTTTGACAAAATGGGAAGGAAGTCCGAGGCGAGACGGCATTATCGACATTTCCTCGCCGTGGATATCGCCGCGGATAAAATAGATGAGGAGTACGCCGAATACATCGACCACGCGACGGATCGCCAGCTGGAGATCTGGGTGGAAGAGGGAAATGAACGAAGCTAAGGAGCCGCGACAAAATAACTGGCGCAGTTCGGCGGGCGATCCATCCCGACTGGCGTTGTTGTTCGTCGCTTACATACCAAAGGGTATGCGCGCTCCTCACGCCTAGCCAGTCGGCTCGGCCACCTCACTTTTGCATCAGTTATTTTGTCGCGGCTCCTAACCGAACTGGCCGATATACCTCAGATAGGAAGTAAGCTGCGGATGAGAAGCGGCGTCCAGTCCTGAAAAGGCGATCCCAATCGCGATAAAATTTCCATCC